>JALRLM010000461.1 GCA_023254435.1 Hydrocarboniphaga sp. | reverse complement strand
CGGCCCTATGGCGCCGACGAGCTGGAACGCTACGCCAACGTGCTCAACGAGCACTTCGCGGGGCGCGATCTGATCAGCCTGCGCTCGGCCCTGCAGCAGGAGGCCAGCGAGGCGCAGAACCACGTCAACCAACTGTTGCGCAATGCCGCCGCCATGGCCTCGCAGGCGTTTCGCAACGAGGCGCCGCAGAGCGACTTCGTGCTTGCCGGCGGCAGCAATCTGCTGGGTTTCCACGATCTGGCCGACGTGCAGCGCCTGCGCGGGCTGTTCGACGCGCTCGATCGCAAGCGCGATCTGCTGCAGCTGTTCGACCAGTGCCTGTCGGCCGAGGGCCTGCAGATCTTCATCGGCGAGGAGTCGGGCTATCGCGTGCTCGACGAGGTCAGCGTGGTCACCGCGCCTTACATGGTCGACGGTCGCATCGCCGGCGTGCTGGGCGTCATTGGCCCGACCCGCATGGCCTACAGCCGCATCATTCCGCTGGTTGCCGAAACCGCGCGACTGCTATCGGCCGGCTTCGAAAAGTAGTCTAAAAGTCGCCAAATCCGCCCGGACGCGGCGGACAGCCCCAATTCAGCCGGCGCCGATAGGGTGATCCATCACCCGTGGGCTTCTTCGAGTCCGGCATCTATTGCCCGGACCTCACGGGCATAGGGGCCGATATCGAATGGATTCGAGTGCGACGTTCAAGACCCGTCCGGTCATCTGGCCTGGGCATTCGTATCCACTGGGCGCGACCTGGGACGGCGAGGGGGTGAATTTCGCGTTGTTTTCGGCCCATGCCGAGGCCGTGGACCTGTGCCTGTACGATGCCAGCGGTCTGCACGAAGTTGCCCGCGTGCGCCTGCCCGAGTACAGCGACCAGATCTGGCACGGCTATCTGCCCGATGCACGCCCCGGGCTGCTCTACGGCTATCGCGTGCACGGCCCCTACGACCCTGGCAACGGTCACCGATTCAACGCCAACAAGCTGCTGCTCGATCCCTACGCCAAGTCCGTCGCTGGCGATGTGCACTGGAGCGATGCCAACTTCGGCTATCGCATCGGCAACGCGAAGGAGGACCTGTCCTTCGACCGCCGCGACAACGCACGGCACATGCCCAAATGCCGCGTGGTGGATACCTCGTTCACCTGGGGCGAGGACCGTCGTCCGCGCACGCCCTGGGAAGAAACCGTGATCATGGAAACCCACGTCAAGGGGTTCACCAAGCTGCATCCGGGCGTGGAGTCCGCCAAGCGCGGCACGTTTGCCGGACTGGTCGCGCCGCCCGTGCTCGATCATCTGGTCCGCACCGGCATAACGGCGGTCGAGCTGTTGCCGGTGCATTACTTTCTCAACGACCGCCATCTGATCCAGCGTGGCCTCACCAATTACTGGGGCTACAACAGTGTCGGATTCTTCGCGCCCGATCCGCGGTTTCTGGCCAGCGGGCTGATCGAGGAATTCAAGACCATGGTCAAGCGCCTGCATGGCGCGGGCATCGAAGTGATCCTCGACGTGGTCTACAACCACACGGCGGAGGGCAACCACATGGGCCCGACGCTGTCGCTGCGCGGCATCGATAACGCGAGCTACTACCGGCTCGCGGACGACAAGCGCTACTACATGGATTACACGGGCACGGGCAACACGCTCAACATCGATCATCCGCGCGTGCTGCAGATGGTGATGGATTCGCTGCGCTACTGGGTCAGCGAAATGCACGTCGACGGCTTTCGCTTCGATCTGTGCTCCACGCTGGCGCGCGAACACGGCAACTTCGATCCGGGCAGCGCGTTTCTCGATGCCGTGCGCCAGGACCCGCTGCTCAACACGGTCAAGATGATCGCCGAGCCCTGGGACCTCGGGCCCTACGGTTATCAGGTCGGCGGTTTTCCGCCAGGCTGGGCGGAATGGAACGGCGCTTTCCGCGACACCGTGCGCAAGTTCTGGAAAGGCGACGGCGGCCTGCTCGCGGAAATGGGCAATCGCGTCGCGGGCAGTGCCGACATTTACGCGCACAGCGGGCGCCGGCCCTGGGCCTCGATCAATTTCGTCACCGCGCACGACGGCTTCACGCTGCAGGATCTGGTCTCGTACAACGAGAAGCACAACGAGGCCAATGGTGAGGACAACCGTGACGGGCACGACGACAACCAGTCGTGGAACTGCGGTGTCGAAGGTCCCACCGAAGACGCCGCCATCGTCGCGCTGCGCGACCAGCTCAAGCGCAATCATCTGGCGACGCTGATCCTGTCGCTGGGCGTGCCGATGCTGCTGGCCGGCGACGAAATGGGCCGCACGCAAAACGGCAACAACAACGCCTACTGCCAGGACAGCGAACTGTCGTGGACGCGCTGGGACGATCTGCGTGCCGAGGACGAGCGCCTGCGCGATTTCGTCGCCGGCGTCATCGCGCTGCGCCGCAAGCATCGCGTGTTCTCGCGGCCCTCGTTCTTTCGCGGCAAGGTCATGGCCGACGACGGGCTCAAGGACATCACCTGGATCGCGCCCGACGGACGCGAACAGACCGCCGAGGACTGGAACAACGGTATGGCACGCTGCTTCGGCTGGGTGCTCGGAGGCGCCGCCGGCGAGTACTACACGCCAGGTGGCCAGCGCGATATCGACGACAGTTTCCTGGTGATGATGAACGCGCATCACGAGCCGCTCGATTTCTGTATGCCGGCTCTCGATCTCGATCTGCGCTGGGAGCCGATCATCGACACGGCGCTCGACAGCGGATTCGCCGAGCCCGGGCATTTCTACGAGCGAGGCGAGTCGTTCCGCATCCAGGGACGTTCGATGGCCTTGTTCATCAATCGCGGTGCGCCGCTGGGACGCGCTTTTCGGCCTGCCGAAGCCCACACATCGGAATCGGTCGCTCCCGAGGACATCGATCCACCCGCCAACGATGTCGTGATCGATGAAGACACGGCGGTCGCTCAAGGCCTGAACCGACGCAAGGACGATCAATGAAACGACATCGCAGACTGCCGTTCGGTGCTGAGCTCGGGGCCGAAGGCGTCGACTTTCGTTTCTGGGCGCCCGGAGTCGATGCGGTGTCGTTGATCATCGAAAACGGCCCGAGCCTGCCGATGCAGCAAGCCGGCGGCGGCTTCTACGAACTGCGCAGCGACGCCGCTGGTGCCGGCACGCGCTACTGGTATCAGGTCGGCGATCTGCGCGTGCCCGATCCGGTGTCGCGTTATCAGCCGCAGAGCACGGCGGGTGCCAGCGAGATCGTCGATGCACAGGCCTACGACTGGCAGGACGCGGACTGGAAAGGGCGTCCCTGGCACGAGCAGGTGATCTACGAGCTGCATGTCGGCAGCTTCAGCAAGGCGGGTAGCTTCGTCGGCATCATCGAGCACTTCGATCATCTGCTGAGCCTGGGCGTGACGACGATCGAGTTGATGCCGGTCGCGGAGTGTCCCGGACGCTGGAACTGGGGTTACGACGGCGTGCTGTTGTTCGCGGTCGAGGAGCGCTACGGTGGTCCCGAAGGTCTCAAGCGCCTGGTCGACGCTGCGCACGCCAAAGGCATTTCGGTGCTGCTCGATGTGGTCTACAACCACTTCGGCCCCGACGGCAATTACCTGCATGCCTATGCGCCGCAGTTCTTCACCGACAAGCACAGGACGCCCTGGGGCGCGGCCATCAATTTCGACGATGCGCGCAGCGAAGTCGTGCGTCAGTTCTTCATCGAGAACGCGCTGTACTGGCTGCAGGAATATCACCTGGATGGCCTGCGCTTCGACGCCGTGCATGCCATCGCCGACGACAGCGAAGTGGATTTCGTCACCGAGCTGGGCCAGCGCATCCGCCAGGAGATTCCCCATCGACACGTTCACCTGATTCTCGAAAACGACGACAACCGCAGCTCGGTGATCGGCTATGGCTACGACGGCGCCAAGACCGGGCCGGGACCGTTCACGGCACAGTGGAACGACGACTTCCATCATGTGCTGCGCGTGGCCATCACCGAGCAGCGAAGCGGTTACTACGCCGATTACGCGAAGGAGCCGCTGCAGTTCGTCGCGCGCGTGCTGGCCGAAGGTTTCGCCTATCAGGGCGAGGTGTCGAAGCACCGCGACGGTGCAGAGCGTGGAGAGCCCAGCGCCGCGCTGCCGCCAACGGCTTTCGTCTCCTTCATCCAGAACCATGATCAGGTCGGCAACCACGCCTATGGCTGGCGCCTGCATCACTTTGCATCGCGTGATGCGATGCGGGCGGCGACCGCGATCCTGCTGCTGTCGCCGCAGATTCCCATGCTGTGGATGGGGCAGGAGTGGAACTGCCAGCAACCGTTTCCGTTCTTTTGCGACTTTACGGGGGATTTGGCCGACGCCGTGCGCAAGGGGCGGGCGGAGGAGTTCAAATCCTTTCCGGAGTTCCAGAGCGAGGAGGCGCGCCAGCGCATTCCCGATCCGCTTTCGGAATCGACTTTCGACAGCGCTGTGCTCGACTGGAGCGCGCTGGCGAGCGAAGAGTCGAAAGCCTGGCTCGACGACTATCGGCAGCTGCTGGGCCTGCGCCGCGAGCAGGTGATTCCGCTGCTCGCAAAAGGCGGCGCGGTGGGCAGCGCGAATGTCGAGGGCAGCGTGCTCGATGTGCAATGGCGCTTCGCCGACGGCGCGGTGCTGCAACTGATCGCCAACCTGTCCGACCAGCCGTCTGCTGCAAGCCCGGCCGTGGGGCGCAAGCTGTTTTCGACGCATGAGGCGGGCGGCGCGCAGTTGCCACCCTGGTACGTCGCCTTCAACACGCAGCTTCGATCAGGAGTGGCCGAGTGAAGTCACCTTCCGCCGAGCGCATGCCGCGCGCGACGTATCGACTGCAGCTGCACCGTGATTTCACCTTCGACGATGCGACACGCGTCGCGCCCTACATCGCCCGACTCGGGGTTTCGCACGTCTACCTGTCGCCGATCATGGCCGCGCGTCCGGGCTCGACGCATGGCTACGATGTGGTCGATCACAACCGCCTGAATCCCGAGCTCGGCGGCGAAGAAGGCTTCGAGCGGTTCAGCGCCCGGCTGCGCGAACTCGGCCTGGGCCTGATCCTGGATCTGGTGCCCAATCATGTCGGTGTCGGCAGCGACAACGCGGCCTGGATGGAGGTGCTCGAATGGGGACAGCGCTCGCCGCACGCGCTGGATTTCGACATCGACTGGCAGTCTTCGCGGCGCAATCTGCTCGGCAAGGTATTGCTGCCCGTGCTCGGCGCGCCCTTCGGCGTCGTGCTTGAGAGCGGCGAGGTCGCGCTCAGGCTCGATGCCGCAGCCGGTCGCATCTCGGCGATGTACTACGAAACCCGACTGCCGATTTCGCCGCTCGATTACGCCGCCCTGCTGGAGCCTGCGGTGGCGAATTGCGAAGGCGAGGCGGCGCGCCGACTGGCGACGTTGGTGCGCGACTTCCAGGACCTGAGCGAGCAGAAAGGTAGCGATCGGGCGCTGCTGGAATCGGCGCGTGCGCTGCAGGCCCGGCTGACGGAACGTCTGGCGCAGTATCCCGAGCTGCAGCCTGCGATCGATGCCGTGCTGGCGCGGCAGTCGAGCGACTGGCGCGCGCTGGGCGAACTGCTCGATCGTCAGGCCTATCGCGCCGCGTACTGGCGCGTGTCGGTCGACGAGATCAATTACCGGCGCTTCTTCGACATCAACGATCTGGCCGGCCTGCGCGTGGAGCGGCAGGCGCTGTTCGAGTCCATGCATCGCCGCGTGTTCGAGTTCATCGCACAGGGCAAGGTACAGGGGTTGCGCATCGACCATGTCGACGGCCTGCTCGATCCGGGCGAGTACGTGGAGCGCCTGCAGGCCGCCGCCGGAAATGTCGATGAACCGATCTACATCGTCATCGAGAAGATACTGGCGCCGCACGAGTCGCTGCCCGAGTCCTGGCCCGTGGCGGGCACCACGGGCTACGACACGCTGAATCTGGTCGGCGGCCTGTTCGTCGATCCGGCTTCGGAGCGCGCGCTGTCGTTGCTCTACCGGCGCTACACGCGCCGTGGCGAGGCCTTCGACGATCTGCTGGTGCGTTCCAAGCTGCAGATCCTGCACGAGGCGCTGGCCAGCGAGGTCGGCGTGCTGGCCAATGCGGTGCAGAGCTTGAGCGCCAGCGACTGGCATACTCGCGACTTCACCTATGCCGGCATCCGCCGCGCGCTGGAGATGCTGATCGCGCAGTTCCCGGTCTACCGGCCTTATCTGGATCGCCGGCTGGAACTCAGCTCGGCCGACCTGCGCCATATCGACTGGGCTGTCGGACGGGCGAAGAAGGCGGCCGGGCCGGCCGACACCTCGGTTTATGATTTCCTGTCGCGACTGCTCAAGGGCGAACTCGCCCGGCCCGATTCGGGCTACGACGCTGACTTGGCGTTGCATGCGGCGCAACGCTTCCAGCAGCTGTCGGGTCCGGCGATGGCCAAGGGGCTCGAGGACACGAGTTTCTATCGCTACTTCCGCCTGCTGGCGCACAACGAGGTCGGCGGCGATCCGCGCCGCTACGCGACGTCGATCAGCGCTTTTCATCGCGCCAACGAGGAGCGTCTCAAGCGCTCGCCGGCCGACATGATCGGCGGCAGCACGCACGACACCAAGCGCGGCGAGGACGCGCGCATGCGCATCGCCGCGCTGTCGGGACTCACCACCGAATGGGGCCAGCGGCTGGCCAGCTGGACGCGCGCCAACCGGCGCTGGGTGACCGAATCGGGCAGCGACATGCTGCCGGACCGCAATCACCAGCTCTACTTCTACCAGACGCTGGTCGGTGCCTGGCCCATGGAACTGAGCCCGGACGATGCCAGCGGCGCGTCGGCGCTCGCGGAGCGGGTCGAGCAGGCCCTGCTCAAGGCCGTGCGCGAGGGCAAGGAGCGGTCGAGCTGGACCAATCCGGTCGACGACTACGAACAGGCCCTGCGCCGTTTCGTGCGCGGGGCGCTCGACGTCTCCAGACCCAACGTTTTTCTGAGCGATTTCGCCGATTTCATGCAGCGCGTGGGCTGGCTCGGCGCGCTCAGTTCGTTGTCGCAGACGCTGCTGCGGCTGACCATGCCGGGCTTGCCCGACCTCTATCAGGGGTCCGAGGGCTGGCAACTGTCGATGGTCGATCCTGACAACCGCCGTCCGGTCGACTACGCCGCGCTGGAGGCCCAGCTCGAGCGTCTGCGCGCGTTGCCGTCGCAAGGCTCGGGCGCTGTCGAGGCGCTGCATCAGCTCATGGCCGACTGGCGCAGTGGCGATCCCAAGCTGTTCCTGGTGCAGCGCGTGCTCGATCTGCGCCGGCGCCAGCCATTGTTGTTCGCCAGTGGCCGTTACCAGGGGCTGGAGGCCTCGGGCGAGCGCGCCGATCATGTCGTGGCCTATCAGCGCGAGCACGAGAGCGCCGCCCTTGTCGTGGTCGCGCCGCGCCTGTGGCCGGCGATCGCGGCAGACGGCGAGGGGGCGGCGAACTGGGACGACACGATGCTCACACTGCCGGCCGGGCGCTACCGCAGCCTGTTCGACGACCGGGCGCATGAAGGCGGCGTGGCGCTGCCCATGCGTGAGCTGCTGCGCGATTTTCCGGTCGCGCTGCTGCTGCGGGGCTGATAAGTGCGCCGGGGCGCCGCTACAATCGGCGCCCTTGACCGGCCTTGCGCCGGCCGGCGGTGGCGTCTGCTTTCGGGTCTATTGAATTCCGGCGGCGCGCCCCAACGCTGCCCAGACACCGTTTTCGCCCGAAATCAGACATCACGACACCATGACGGACAACGCCGAGCATCCTGCGCCCGAAACCCCGACCGACATCCCGGCCGCCCATCCCGAAATGGAGGCGCTGCTGGCCCAGATCGACGAGCTCAAAGGGCAGGTGCAGTCCGCCAAGGAAGCCCAGCTGCGCTCGCTGGCCGAACTCGACAACGTGCGCAAGCGCGCCGAACGCGAGATCGACGCCGGCCGCAAGTTCGGCGCCGAGAAGCTGCTGGGCGAGCTGCTGGGCATCTGCGACTCCGTCGACCTGGGCCTGGCTGCGGCCGAGAAGCCCGACGTCTCGGCCAAGACCATCGCCGAAGGCCTGGAGCTGACGCGCCGCCAGCTGGTGTCCGTGCTCGAAAAGCAGGGCGTCAGCGCCGTCGACCCCAAGGGCCTGCCGTTCAACCCCGACTTCCATGAAGCGGTCAGCATGGTGCCTTCGGCCGAAGTGCCGCCCAACCACGTGCTGTCGGTCATGCAGCGTGGCTACAAGCTGCACGAGCGCCTGCTGCGCCCGGCCATGGTGATCGTGGCTCGCGCGCCGTAAGCATCGCCGGCCGCACGGCCGGCATGGGCCCGATCGGGCCAGGAATCATCGAAACCGGGCATTTCGGGGTCTCAAACCCCCTTGAAAGGCCCGAAACGACCAATAAATAGGCTGCAACGCAACGATTTTCCGGAGCAAACCCAAATGGCAAAGATCATCGGCATCGACCTCGGTACCACCAATTCCTGCGTCGCCATCCTGGAAGGTGGCAACGTCAAGGTCATCGAGAACAGCGAGGGCGAGCGCACCACGCCGTCCATCGTCGCCTATGCCGACGACGGCCAGATCATCGTCGGTCGCAGTGCCAAGCGTCAGGCCGTGACCAATCCGCACAACACGGTCTACGCCGTGAAGCGTCTGATCGGCCGTCGTTTCGACGATCAGATCGTGCAGAAGGACATCAACATGGTGCCCTACAAGATCGTCAAGGCCGGCAACGGCGACGCCTGGGTCGAGGTCAAGGGCAAGAAGCTGTCCGCGCCGGAAATCTCCGCGCAGACCCTGCTCAAGATGAAGAAGACCGCCGAGGACTACCTGGGCGAGACCGTGACCGAGGCCGTGATCACGGTGCCGGCCTACTTCAATGACAGCCAGCGCCAGGCCACCAAGGACGCTGGCAAGATCGCGGGTCTCGAGGTCAAGCGCATCATCAACGAGCCCACCGCAGCCGCGCTGGCTTTCGGCCTCGACAAGGTCAAGGGCGACCGCAAGATCGCCGTGTACGACCTCGGCGGCGGCACTTTCGACGTGTCGATCATCGAAATCGCCGAAGTCGACGGCGAGCACC
>JALRLM010000411.1 GCA_023254435.1 Hydrocarboniphaga sp. | reverse complement strand
AGAATCCGCCGCTGCTGCTGCTCGACGAAGCCACCAGCGCGCTCGACGCCGAGAGCGAAGTGCTGGTGAGCCGCGGCCTGGAAGCGGCCATGCGCGGCCGCACCACACTGATCATCGCGCACCGGCTGTCCACGGTGCGTCGCGCCGATCGCATCGTGGTGATGGAGCAGGGCCGCATCGTCGAAGTGGGCACACCCGACGAACTCATGCGCAGTGGCGGCCTGTACTCGCGTCTCGCCAGCTTGCAGCTGGTCGCGTAAGCGCAGCACGGAAGAAAAGCTTCTGCGCGCCTGCGCAGAGGCTTCGATGCGAAGACCCGGCGTTATGCGTCACGGCGCCGTTGGCGTGGTGCCGCACGGCATGCGCGTCTGACAGATCACCGGCAGGTCATCGACGATGTCAGTGGGCCGCGTGCACCCGATCAGGCCGGGCAGCGGCATGGTGATGTCGAGCGCCGGGTCTTCGGGTGAAGCGCCCTTGTAGCGATGAGCGGCGGGTCGAACGCCCGATCAGTTACTGGCGGCGCCAGCGCTTACAGGTGCAAGCCGCACTCGGTCTTGGGCTTGCCCATCCAGCGGCCGCTGCGACCTTCGCCGGCGACCGTGCAGTGCGTGCAACCGATCGACGAATAGCCCTGCGCCACGAGTGGATGCGAAGGCAGGTTGTGCTCGGCGATGTAGGCGTCGCGCTGTTCGCGCGAGACGTCGATCATCGGGTTGAACTTGATGATGCCGCGCCGCGTTTCGAAGATGTCCAGCGAGGCGCGATGCTCGGTCTGCCAGCGCATGAGGCTCGACACCCAGACGTCGAACTGTGGCTTGATCGCGTCGAGTGGCTCGATCTTGTTGATCGAGCAGCAGAAGTCGGGATCCTTCTGCCAGGTTTTCTCTTCGATCGTGAACTGGTGCTTCCAGTCCTCGGCCCTGACGTCGGCCACGTTCAGGCCGAAGCGCTGCACCAGGTAGTCGCGATATTCCAGCGTCTGCGTGAAGTGATAGCCCGTGTCGATGAAGTGCACGACCTGGGCAGGCTCGATGCGCGACACGATGTGCAGGAAGTAGGCGGAGGTCGCGGCGAACGACGAGGTGACCAGTACGCGATCGACGGCGAAGTCGCGATACAACTGCTGCAGCCGAGCCTGAAAGTCGAGCGGCCGGTACTGCTCGTTGAGACGGTCGATGGCCGCCTGGTCGAGCGCGGGCCTGAAGGCGGTCGGGGTGGAAGCTGCGGGCAAGTTCACGGATGACATCGACGGCGGCGGCTGATCGGCAGGAAAGTCTAAGGACGGCGGGCCGCCCCCGACAGCAGATTTGGGGGCAATGGCAATAAGCTTATATGCATATAATTTTCAGGAATATCGCATCGCATCGAAAGTGGCTGTGCCGCAAATAAGATTCATCCTCAATTCAGTTGCCGTCGCTAGCCTGGAACCGTGATCTGAAACGCCGAGTTTCTGTGCAGGGATGCGCAGCGAGGAATCGGCAGAGCAGGCAGGGAAGGCCCCGCTCTCCCATTTCCAGGTTGGCAAGGACAGATCATCGCAGAAGCCGGCACCCGCTAACGGTGCCGGCTTTTGTCGTTATGGTGATCTTATCTGTCGCGATCGGCCATCAAACCGATCAGCGCCCAGTGTCGATCAGGGTTCGCTTCAGCTTGTCGAGCAGCCGGCGCTGGCGCTTGTCGGGGCGCACCGAGTCGAACGAGGCGGCCTGTATGCGCCGCTGTTCGGCGGAGGCTTCCCGCTTCTGGCGGCTGGCCTCGGTCTCCTCATAGAGCGCCTGGGCGATCGTGGCCGAGCCGCGTTTCTCGGACAGGCCTTTGACCACGACCTCGAGCTCGTCGTAGCCCTGCCTGAGCACGATGCGGGCGCCGATGCGCACCGATTTCGAGGCCTTGGCGCGTTCGCCCTCATAGCGCACCTTGCCGCCGTCGATGGCTTCTTGCGAGAGCGTGCGCGTGCGGTAGAAGCGCGCGGCCCACAGCCACTTGTCCAGGCGGGCGCCATCCGGCGCCGCTGCGTCCGCGTCGTGGCGGCTCATGCGGCTCGCGAGGACGTCTGGGCGGCGACCGCGGTGCGCGTGACCTGGGTGGCGATGATCAGCCCCAGCAGCACGAGACTGGCCGACAGCCAGAACGGTGCACCCGGCAGCGGGTGACCGCTACCCGGCGTGATGAAATGGGCAAAAG
>JALRLM010000432.1 GCA_023254435.1 Hydrocarboniphaga sp. | reverse complement strand
GGATGCCGGTGACGCCGTCGCCAGCGTCGTACAGCGACTGCGCGTCGGCCATGTGGATGAAGGCGACGTTCTTGTCGACTTCGTAGAGGCCGACGTTGAAGATCGCGGCGACGCGGAACTGCCGCAGGCGCGGCACGAAGCTGCCGCCTTCCTGCGTCTGCAGCATCAGCAGACCCACGCGATCGCCCTGCTCCACGCCCAGCGTCTGCGCCAGCGCGCGACCGATCAGGATGCCCGACTCGCCGGGCTTGAGCACGTCGAAGCTGCCGCCCCCTTCAATGTAGTGACCGAGCTCCGAAACCTGGCCCTCCTGCTCGGGCAGCACGCCCTGCAGGATCACGCCGGCGATCTTCTCGCCCGCGCGCAGCATGCCGTCGCCGCTCACGAACGGCGCCACGCCGCTGACCTCCTGGTTGCGCGCGGCGGTCTGCGCGACTTCGCTCCAGTTCTGCAGATGGCCTTCGTAGGCGTAGATGGAGGCGTGCGCCGACATCGCCAGCACGCGCGACTTGAGCTCGCGCTCGAAGCCGTTGACCACCGACAGCACAGTGATCAGCGTCATCACGCCGATGGCGATGCCGAGCATCGACGCCATCGAGATGAACGACACCAGGCGATTGCGACGACGGCCACCGGTGTAGCGCAGGCCGATCCACAGTTCGTAGCGCCACTGCTGCAGGCGTTCGGCGAGACGGCTCAAGGCGTGGCGCTCCACGACCCGAAGCGATTGCAGCGCCACACCGGCTGCAGGGTTTCGATGGCATCGACCCGCAGCGCGATGGCGCTGAGCCGCGGGCAATGCCGGGCGAACCATTCGCGTCGCGGCCGCCACTGCGTCATCACCGCGATGTAGAGATCGAGCGCGGTGAGTTTCTCGCCGAGGAAATAAGGGCCTTCGTGCGCGGCCGATTCCAGCTGCTGCCACAGCGCGTGGCGACGCGCATCGCTGCGGGCGCGCAGCTGCTGGCCGGCCGCTTCGCCGTCGACGTAGCGCTCGGGATGATCGCCGTAGGTGAAGGTGGCGTAGACGGCGGCGACGAGCCAGATCAGCCAGCGCTGGAACTCGCTGCGCTCGATCGTGCCGAGCGCCGGCACCAGCCCGGTATGCGGATGCGAGTCGCCCACCCACAGCGCGATGGCCGCGCTCTCGGTGAGCACGCGACCGTCGAGCAGGCGCAGGGTCGGCACCTCGCAGAGCGGATTGTGCGCGGCCAGCGGGCCTTGCGGATCCCGCAGCTGCTCCCACTCCACGTACTGCACATCGAAGTCGATGTCGGCGAGCACGAACAGAGCCTCGACGATGGCCGAGCCACCGCCCCGCGCCCCGATCAGCAGCAGCTTGTCATGCACGCTCAGGCCTCCACCGGCAACACATCGAACACGCCTTCGATCTCCACCATCAGACCTCGCCGGCAGACTTCGCCATTGAGCACGAGCAGCGGCGCGCCGGCGCCGAAGCGTTCGCGCACGATGGCCTGTGCGTCCTGCGCATCGGCGCGATCGTGCACGTAGAGCTTGAGCAGGCGCGCGCGCCAGTCGCCGCCGGCCTGCGCGAGCAGCGCGTCGATGTTGGCGAGCATCTCATGCGCCTGCGCACCGGCGTCGTAGGCATGTCGGGTCTCGTGGCCGACGATGGCCGCCGTGCCCGACACGAACAGGCGATCGCCGTAGCGCGTCGCGCGCGAAAAGCTCGGACTGCGCAGGCCGTACTGGCGCGGATAATTGAAAGCACTGACCTGGCGCGGATTCTCGATCTGCACGCCGGCGCGGCGCGAAGCGAAGCCGTAGAGCTGCAGGCCCGGCTCGCGCGTGCCGATCACGGTCGCGGCCGGCAGGCGGCGCTCGAAATCGGGCGCGGCCAGCGCGCGATGACGGCCCAGGCAGAAACGGCGATAACGCTCGTCGTCGCCTTCGCCCACGGTCAGCTCGTCGAAATAGGTCCAGATCCGCAGCAGCTCGCCGTGGCCGGTCTGCCCGATCAGCGCGAGCAGGTCGCGATACGCGCGCTCGGCCGCGGCTTCGATGTCGGACGCGGCGATGTCGATGCGGCGAAAGAACAGGTGCTCGTCGTCGACCGCGCAGTCGTAGCCCTGCGCCTGGAAGCGCCGCACGACGCCGCTCGCGGGCCACACTTCGATGCCCGGCGTCGCCAGCGGCGGCAGCGGAAGCACCAGGTCGAGATCGTCGCGGCCCACGGCACCGAAGCCGATCGCGGCCAGGTGCGATGCGGGCAGCGCGGCATCCGCCGGCAGCAGTCGAACGGCGAGCGGATCCGGCATCGTCGGGCTCAGAAGTAACCCCGGCGCTTGAACAGCAGCATGAGCCCGCCCGCGACCACGGTGATGACGCTGAGCACGATGTAGTAGCCGTAATGCCAGTGCAGCTCGGGCATGTGCTCGAAGTTCATGCCGTAGAGGCTGGTGATGAAGTTGATCGGGAAGAACACGGCCGAGATGACCGTGAGCGTCTTCATGATGCGATTGGTGCGATAGCCCACGCTGGCGAAGTGCAGGTCGACGGCCGCCTCGACATCGCGCTCGAGATTGCCCGCGTGCTGGGTGACGCGCACCACGTGCTCGACGATGTCGCGAAAGCGCACCTCCTCGGCCTGGCTCCATTCGAAGCGCGTGCCGCGACGCCAGGCGTCGAGCGCCTCGTGCTGCGCCTCGCCCAGCGATTCGAGCCGGCGCACCACGCGGCGTCCGGCCAGCAGCGGCCGCCAGCGCTGCTGCGGCGTACCAGGATCGAGCAGATCGTCCTGCAGCGCGGTCAGGCGCTGATCGAGGATGTCGCGCACCTTGAGGTAGCGGTCGACCATGGCATCGAGGATGAACTGCGCGAGCAGCACGGGCGACGGCGGGCACTTGAGCCTGCCGTTGTTGAGCCGCGCCCGAATCACCTGATAGCTCGGCGCATCCACCGCGCGCACCGACACCAGCAGGCGATCGAACAGGAACATGGTGCCCACGCGCGTGTCGAGCGGAAACGGATCGTCCTTGGGGCCCAGGCCCTCGAACACCAGCATGTCGTAGTCGCCGGTGCCGTCGAAGAACGGCGGGTGACGATCGTTGAGGCTGTCGGCCACGTGTTCGGAGTCGATCTCCACGCCCACCAGCGGCTGGATCAGCGCGGGCCAGTCGGGCTGCTGCTCGCGCACGAAGTCGATCCACACCATGCCCTCCTCGGGCAGGCGGTCGATCGAGGCCAGGCAGGCCGGGCTGCGGCCCGGAACCAGATGCAGGATGTCCATGACGACGAAAAATATCAGGCGTGGGTGAACGCCGTCAGCGCGCTCAGCCGCCGCCGTAGGTGATCTTGGCCTGCATGTGGCCGTTGGGCGGCATCTGCAGAAAATAGCCCGGCTCGGCCAGCTGCTCGATCACGCGCCGCACGTCGACGCGCGCCAGCCGGCGCTCGGGCGCAAGCTCGAGCGCCATCACGCGCGTCAGCGTGCCCATGCGCGCGCGCAGCGCCTCGGGCACGGTCTCGGGCGCGAGATCGGCGCGCAGGTACAGATACATTTCCTGCTGCTTGCTGCAGCGATAGATCACGCAGGCGGTCATGCGACTCGACGGTGCGGGCGGGCGCGAAGTTTAACGCCCCGGGCCAGACGGCTCCGAAACGATGCGCAGGGGCTGCGGCTGCACGCCGTGATTGAGCGGCCCGTGCCCGCGTCCGGTGCGCACCTGCGCGCCGCCGGCGATGGCCCGGCGCACGAAGGCACGCGCGGCCTCCACGGCCTGTGGCAGCGCATCGCCCAGCGCCAGGCGCGCAGCGATGGCCGAGGACAGCGTGCAGCCGGTGCCGTGCAGGTTGCCGCTGTGCAGGCGCGCGGCACGATAGCGGTGCAGGCCGCCGTCGGCGGTGGCGAGCAGGTCGACCACCTCGTCGCCGGGCAGGTGGCCGCCCTTGAGCAGCACGGCGCGTGCGCCCTGGGCGATCAGCGCCTGCGCCGCCGCTTCGAGCCCGGCCTCGCTGGCGATGGGCGCGCCGACCAGCAGCGCGGCCTCGTCGAGATTGGGGGTGATCAGCGCAGCACGCGGAAACAGCTCGGCCACCAGCGTGGCGAGCGCATCGGCGTCGATCAGCCGCGCACCGCTGGTGGCGACCATGACGGGGTCGAAAACCACGTTGGGCAGGCCGTGGCGGTCGATGGCGGCGGCGACGCAGTGCACGATCTCGGATGAATGCAGCATGCCGATCTTGACGGCATCGGTGCCGATGTCGTCGATCACGGCGTCGATCTGCGCGGCCAGGAAAGCCGGCGGTACCGCATGGATGCCGGTGACGCCCTGCGTGTTCTGCGCGGTCAGAGCGGTGATGGCGGTCATGCCGTAGCAACCCAGCGCGGCGAAGGTCTTGAGATCGGCCTGGATGCCGGCGCCGCCACCGCTGTCGGAGCCGGCAATGGACAGCACGCGCGCATAGCGCGGGGCGGTGGAATCGGTGTGGAGCATGCGACAGTGTGCCGCATCACCCGTGCCCTGGTCGGGAAGTTGCTTGCCAGCAGACCGAACCTTTCGCATCAGCGTCGCAAGGAAGCCCCGATGATGACCGCGTTCCGCCGCCCTGCCCGTCGCCTTTCGCCTGCGCCCGCACAAGCCGGCGGCGCACGCCTGCCGCTGCTGGTCCTGCTCGCCTGCATCGCCCTGGTGGCGGTGGCCGCCGTCTTCATCCGCACCGGACCGCATCCGCTGCTCAAGCCCCGGCTCGATCCGCCGCAGGTGGCGCGTGGCGACAAGCCCAACCTGCTCGTGATCATGGTCGACGACCTCGACCAGCCGATGTTCGACCTGCTGCTGGATTCGGGCTGGCTGCCGCATATCCGCGGCGAACTCGTGGACCACGGCACGCGCTACGCCAACAGCTATGTCAGCGACCCGGTGTGCTGCCCCTCGCGCGCCACCTACTTCACCGGCCAATATGTGCAGAACCACGGCATCCTCAGCGTCACCAAGGGCGTGGCCTACTGGTATCTGGCCGCCGAGAACCGCGAGGACCGCGTGCTGCCGGTGATGCTGCGCGAAGCCGGCTACTACACCGGGCACATCGGCAAGTATCTCAACGGCTACGGCATGTTCTCGTCGAAGAAGCACGTGCCCAAGGGCTACGACGAGTGGTATGGCCTGGTCGACCCCACCACCTACGACATGGTCGACTACAGCGTGAACCGCTGGAAACGCCGCACCGATGCGGCGTCGGTGGACGACTTCCACGCCGACATGCGCAGCGGTGCCGACTACCAGACCGACAAGCTCGGCGACTGGGCGCTGGAGTTTCTCGACGGCGCCGAGGCCAGCGGCCAGCCGTTCTATCTCACGCTCAAGCCGGTGGCGCCGCACATCGAGACGGTGAGCTTTCGCGACGACCCCGCGCTGGGCTATCGCGCGGTGTTTCGCGAAAGCATCCGCCCGGCTCCGCGCCATGAGTGCCTGGTGCGGCGCTTCATGCCCGAATTCGTCGCCCAGGCGCAGCCCGGCGACTGGTGCGAGCGAGCGCTGCCCGATTCGATGGCCTTCCTCGGCAAGAAGCCCTCGTTCAACACCCTCGACCCCGGCAAGCATCCGCGCCTGGAACAGGTGCTGCAGAAGCTCACGGCCGAAGGCGGCGACCTGGGCGCGCTGGAGCGTCAGCACCAGATGCGCATGGCCTCGCTGCTGGCCGTCGACGATCTGGTCGGCCGCGTGGTCGAACGCCTGCGCGCCGACGGCGTGCTCGACGACACGCTGATCGTGTTCACCTCCGACAACGGCTACTTCCACGGCGAGCACGGTCTCAACTCCAAGTTGCTGCCCTATGAGGAATCCATCCGCGTACCGCTGGTGATCCGCGCACCGCATCAGGCGCAAGCGGTAACGCTCAAGGACATGGCGCTCAACAACGACCTGGCGCCGACGCTGGCCGACTACGGCGGCGCGCATCCGCTGCGCGAGGACGACGCCTTCGACGGTCGCAGCCTGCGTCCGACGCTGCTCGCGCAGGCCCAGCCGCTGGGCCGCCAGCAGTTCCTGATCGAGCACTACATCGAAGCCACGAGCATGGAGCTGGCCGCCGAGCTGCCGATCTACAAGGATTTGTCAGAGACCGTCACCCAGTTTCTGGGCAAGCTCTCAGGCATCGAATTCGGCGCGCTGGGCAACCTGAGCTACCCGGCCTACAAGGCGCTGCGCCGCCAGGTCGACGGCGAGAATTTTCTCTACGTGCAGTGGTACTCCGAACTCAGCAATCGCCCGCAGGCGATGGGCGGCGAATGGAAGACCGACTTCGAGGAACTGTACGACCTCGACCACGACGCCTTTGAGCAGGTCAACGTCGCGCCGCTGGCCATCGATGGCGACGACGCGCGGCTCAAGGGCGCGCTGGCGCGGCTGCGCGGCGACCTCGAGGCGTTCAAGGGCTGCAAGGCGCAGGCCTGTCGTACGGCGGAGGATCGCTGAGGCGCGGCCGCGACGAAAGCCGAACAATCTCCTAGGACGGCCGTAACCCGCTACTTTGGTTTTGGGTCGTGGCTGCTCGCTCCAGGCATGCTGGGTTCCGAAACTTTGCACGCCTCGCCGGCGTGGCCCTACTTTCTTGCTCGTGCAAGAAAGTAGGCAAAGAAGCACGCCCCTGTGTTCGCGCCCTTCGCGATGAAGCCGCTCAGGGTTTCCGGCCGAAGCGACGTGCTCGGAGTCGTCTCGACGCGACATCGTGTCGCGACTCGCCTCAAGCGGCCATCCCTGGCCGCTTGCCCCCTGCGCGCGACGCTTCGACCGGCGCTACCGAGGGGAGGGCAGTAACCGACTCGCTTCGCCTCGCGAAGATCCCCGATGCCGCTCAAGCCACCCGATGCGCCGCCCCACGCGGCATCTCGTTGGCCGCGCGACCGGCATCGACCAGCCGCTCCGCCAGCGGTTGCACGTCGAACAGCTCGGCCGCGGAAGGCGGGGCCTCCCGGCGCTGGGCCGCCACCGTCGAACCCGGCCGGCTGATCGCCACGCGCAGCGCGGTCAGCCCGTCGGGTGCGTTCCAGATGTCCAGGAACAGCCGCCGCCATTCGCCCAGCGCGGCATCGAACACGCCGCGTGATCCGGCCGCGTCGGCGCCGTAGACGCCGTAGCGTTCGGGCTCGCGCTCATCGCGCTTGAACGAGCCGAACAGGCGGTCGAAGACGATCAGCACGCTGCCGTAGTTGCAGTCGTGATGCTGCGGCTCCGATGAGTGATGCAGGCGGTGATGCGTGGGCGAGTTGAGCAGCCATTCCAGCGGGCCCAGCTTGCCGATGAAGCGCGTGTGCTGCAGGAACACGTAGCCCAGTTCCAGGCCCAGCACGCCGAGGATCACCGTGGGCGGAAAGCCGATCGCCATGCCGATCAGCCCTGGCAGCCAGTTGCCCTGCAGCAGGCCCGTCCACGGCAGGCGGAATGCGGTCGGCAGGATCACTTCGGTGGGCGTGTGGTGCACGACGTGCGAAGCCCACAGCCAGCGCACCTCGTGGCTCCAGCGGTGCAGCCAATAGAGCGCGAATTCCAGCCAGACGAAGGCGGCGGCCCAAGTCACCGCGCTGTCGGCGGGCAGGTTGAAGACGCGGTGCTGGTAAGCCAGCACGTAGAGTCCGCCGATCACCGCGGCATCGAGCAGGCGCGCCACCGGCAGGCCCAGCGACACGCCCATGGAGATCAGCGCGTCGCGCCAGGGGTAGCGCTGGCCGCGCCGGCGCAGCAGCACGACTTCCAGCCCGATCAGGGCCAGCAGCACGCCGACCGCCGCCAGCTTGGCGGCCAGCGGCGCGCCCTGACCCGCGTTCGCGTCGTTCGCAATGTCCATCGATCACCCCCGATTCGTGAGAGGTGATCGGCCGCCCGCTGGCGCGCTTGAACGCCATCCGCCCCGGCTTGCGGCGGCCGCACCGAAGCTCGGCGCTGGCAGTCGCAAGGGTAAGCGCCGATTCCGCCTGAGGATTTCGCTGCGGGCCGGCGCGGCAGTAGCCGCCACCGTTCCGTGCTAGCCCCTGACAAGCGGTTGCCCGCATCACGGCGAACGGCGTGCAGAGGCCCCGCCCGGAAACGGAGAAGGCCGGGCTTGCGCCCGGCCTTCTTCGGAAGCGAACCGCGCTGCGCCGCGGTTTACTTGAGACCCTTGGCCTCGCTCTTGAGCAGCTCGGCCTTGTCGGTCTTTTCCCAGGCGAAGGCGGTGAACTTGTCGTCGCCGACCGTCATTTCGTAGGGCTTGCGGCCGAAGTGGCCGTAGCTGGCGGTGGCCTGGTACATCGGGTGGATCAGGTCGAGCATCTTGATGATGCCGCCCGGACGCAGGTCGAAGTTGGCGCGAACCAGCTTCTCGAGCGCGGCGTCGCTGATCTTGCCGGTGCCGAAGGTGGTGACGAAGATCGAGGTCGGCTCGGCCACGCCGATGGCGTAGCTGACCTGCACTTCGCACT
>JALRLM010000405.1 GCA_023254435.1 Hydrocarboniphaga sp. | reverse complement strand
CGAAGAGGTCTTCGCGGTGCAGAAGATGATTCGCGGAGCCTTCGGCAACAACAACGTCGACACCTGCGCCCGCGTCTGCCACTCGCCCACGGGCTACGGACTCAAGCAGACGTTCGGCACGTCAGCGGGCACCCAGGACTTCAGGTCAGTACAAAAGGCCGACGTCATCATGGTGATCGGCGCCAATCCCACCGACGGCCATCCGGTGTTCGGCTCGCAGATGAAGCGTCGCCTGCGTGAAGGTGCCCGGCTGATCGTGGCCGATCCACGCCGCATCGACCTGGTTCGCACCGCGCGCATCAAGGCCGATCATCATCTCAAGCTGCGCCCCGGCACCAACGTGGCGCTCATCAACGCGCTGGCGCACGTCATCGTCACCGAAGGTCTGGTCAAGGAGGACTTCGTGCGCGAGCGCTGCGACATGGAGTCGTTCGACAAGTGGCGCGCCTTCGTCGCCGACCTGCGACATTCGCCCGAGAGCAGCGAGTCGGTGACCGGCGTGCCGGCGGCGACGATGCGTGCGGCCGCGCGGCTCTATGCCACGGGAGGCAACGCGGCGATCTACTACGGTCTGGGCGTAACCGAACACAGCCAGGGTTCGACCATGGTGATGGGCATCGCCAATATCGCGATGGCCACCGGCAACGTCGGCCGCGAAGGCGTGGGCGTGAACCCGCTGCGCGGCCAGAACAACGTGCAGGGCAGCTGCGACATGGGCTCGTTTCCGCACGAGTTTCCGGGCTATCGGCACGTGTCGGACGATGGCGTGCGCGACATGCTGCAGCAGGCCTGGGGCGTGAACCTGCTCAACGAGCCGGGCCTGCGCATTCCCAACATGTTCGAGGCGGCGCTCGATGGCGAGTTCATGGGCCTGTACATCGAGGGCGAGGACATCGCGCAGTCCGATCCCAACACGCAGCACGTCTTCGCCGCGCTGTCGGCGATGGAATGCATCGTGGTGCAGGACCTGTTTCTGAACGAATCGGCCAAGTTCGCGCATGTATTCCTGCCGGGCAGCTCGTTCATGGAGAAGGACGGCACCTTCACCAATGCCGAGCGTCGCATCTCGCGCGTGCGCCGCGTCATGAAGCCCAAGTCCGGCTACGCCGACTGGGAGATCACGCAGCTGCTCGCCCGGGCGATGGGCTATCCGATGAACTACGCGCATCCGGGCGAGATCATGGACGAGATCGCGCGGCTGACGCCGACCTTCACCAATGTCAGCTATCAGCGCCTGGACGAACTGGGCAGCATCCAGTGGCCTTGCAACGACGAGCATCCGCTCGGCACGCCGACCATGCACGTCGATTCTTTCGTGCGTGGCAAGGGCCGTTTCATGGTCACCGAGTACGTGCCGACGCAGGAGAAGGTCAACGCGCGCTTCCCGCTGATCCTGACCACCGGTCGCATCCTGTCGCAGTACAACGTCGGCGCGCAGACGCGGCGCACCGACAACGTCTATTGGCACGCCGAAGACCGGCTCGAGATTCACGCCAGCGATGCCGAGACGCGCGGGATTTCGGACGGCGACTGGGTGGGCGTGGCGAGCCGGTCCGGCGAGACCGTGCTGCGTTCGCGCATCACCAATCGCGTGCAGCCGGGCGTGGTCTACACCACCTTCCACTTCCCCGAATCGGGCGCCAACGTCATCACCACCGACAACTCCGACTGGGCCACCAACTGTCCCGAGTACAAGGTGACGGCGGTGGAAGTGACGCGCGTGAGCCAGCCGTCGGAGTGGCAGAAGCGCTATCAGGAGTTCTCGCGCCAGCAGGACGAGCTGCTGAAGTCGCGGGATACGGTCGATGCGCGCTGAGCCCTTCAGCCGCGAGCCGCGCGAGGCGGCGCAGCCGGGGCTGGTGCGGCGTCGCGTGCGCCAGCTCGTCGGTCGCGATGTCATCGAGCGTGAAGACGGCATCGCCGAGGAAGCGGCGGTGGCGCTGGTCTACAACGAGCAGCCTCACGCGGTGATGATGGCCACGCCGCTGGATCTCGAAGACTTCGGTCTGGGTTTCTCGCTCAGCGAAGGCATCGTCGATCGCGCCGACGAGCTGCTCGACGTGCGCGTGGTGAGGCTGGAGCAGGGCCTGCAGTTGTCCATGCGCATTCCGCCCGAGCGGCAGCAGCGCCTGCGGGACCGGCCGCGCGCGCTCGAGGGGCGTAGCGGCTGCGGCGTCTGCGGCACGCGGCATATCGACGATGTGCTGCGCGCGCCCAGGCCGGCGCTGGCCGGCATCGTGGTCGATGCCGTGGCGCTGCGTCGTGCATTGGACGAGATGCGCACGCGCCAGTCGATCAATGCCGAAACCGGCGCCGTCCACGCCGCCGCCTGGGCCAGCCCCGATGGCGCGGTGCAGCTGCTGCGCGAGGACGTGGGCCGCCACAACGCGCTCGACAAACTCATCGGCGCGCTGGCCCGCGCCGGCACGCCGGCCGCGCAGGGCTTCGTCGTGCTGACGAGCCGGGCGAGCTACGAAATGGTGCTCAAGTCCGCGAGCGCGGGGGTGTCGTTGATCGTGGCGATTTCCGCGCCGACGTCGCTGGCGGTGGATCTGGCCGACGAGGCGGGCATCACGCTGGTGGGTTTTGCGCGCAACGATCGCTGCACGGTGTATACGCGACCCGCGCGCGTGCGCGCTCCGGCCGTGGGTGCGGTGTCGGTATCGACGGAGAACGCAGGATGAGCGGCGGCGGAATCGATCAACTGGTGAAGATGGCCAACGACATCGGCACCTTCTTTTCGGGCGAGCCCGATCACGACGTGGCCGTGGCCGGCGTGGTCAATCACATTCAGAAGTTCTGGGACCCACGCATGCGCCGCAAGCTGGTGGCGCATCTGCAGGCCGGCGGGCATGGCATGTTGCCGCTGGTCAAGGTCGCCGCCGCGCAGATCGCGCAGACACCGGCGGCTGCGGTTTGAGCCGGGCCCGCGCCATGTGTCAGGCGCGGCGTGCCGGACGGTGCATCAAGCGGTCTATCCCGTGCTTCATCAGGGTGTCCAGCCCGGCAGGGCGGCGGCTTGCCTGATCCACGCGATCAGCTGTGCTTCGTCGAGCACGTCGTGTTCGCGAATGTCGATCCAGCGTGATTCTCCGCTGCGCTCGGTGCCGCCGGGCGGCAGCGGTTTCAGCAGCAGTCCCTGGAAGAACGTGAGCTTGACGTAATGCGTCATCACGTGAAACGAGGCGAACCAACCCTGGCCTTCGACGCCATAGAACGGTGAGTTCCAGCGCACGGCCTTGCGCAGCGATCCGGGCACGGCGGCGACAAGGAGCGCGTCGAGTCGCTGGCCCAGATCGCGTTTCCAGCCCGGCATCGCGGCGATGTAGGCCTGCACGGGCACATCGCCGTCTCCCTTGGCGATCTGCGGATTGCCGCCCGACAGCAAAACGACGTCGCTCCTGCTTGTGCTGCTGGTGGCCGTTGTTCTGGCTGCCGGTTTCGATGTTCTGGTCGCCTTGCTTCGCGAAGCCTTGCCGGCCTTCGACGCGCGGTTGAAATCGACGGCGGCGCGAATCAGCGCCTTGAATGCCTGCACATCGATGCGCTCGCCCTCGTGGATGTCGATGGCGCGCCGGACATTGCCGTCGAGGCTGGCGTTGAACAGTCCGCTGGGATCGTTCAAGGCCGCGCCCTGGGCGAACGTGAGCTTGACGACCGCCTTGTAGGATTCGCCCGTGCAGACGATGCCATCGCAGGACCACACCGGCGTACCGCGCCACTTCCACTCTTCCACGACATGAGGCTCGGCCTCGTGGATGAGCGCTCGCATGCGGCTCAGGATTTCGCCGCGCCAGTCACCGAGTTCGGCGATGCGGGCGTCGATGCGTTGCGCGGGTGAGCGGTCGTCGGGGGAGCAGGGCTCGTTCATCTTGATGGACTCCGCGTTTCTGTCGTCGTCGGTGGCAGCGAATGGAGTTTCGCTCAGAGGCGAGCGATCCGCTGCTCGACGATGGGCCGCACTGCCGGCGTCCTGATCTCTAGTCGAATAGCTAGCCGATGTCTCGCGGCGGCTTGCGAACCCCGAAGAGCAGCAGCCAGGCGCAGGTGCCGAACTCTCCCACCGTAGCGCGCCAGGGCCAGCATCACCGCGGTGTCGATCTGCTGGGCGGAGATTGCGGAGAGATAGGGCTTGTTGCCGAGCAAAGTCAGCACGTCGAGCTTGTTGCCCAGGTTGGCCAGCGAAATGGGCACGCTGGTGACGGCGAATGCCAGCATCAGGATCGCGGCCGTGCGCGAGGCGTGGCCCATCAGCCTGTAGAAGCCGAAAGGCAGCAGCAGGAACGCGAGATAGCAGACGAATCCGGCCGCGATTCCGAGCCGGAACAGACCGGGTGCGTTGCGAATATTGCTGACGGTCAAGGCTGCGTCGCTCGACACGATCAGCTGCGAGGGGACGTAAGCCAGGCTGAAGAGGCCGGTGACGATGACGGTCAGGTAGATCAGTCCGGTCGTGCGTGCCATGTTGATCGGCCCTCGTAGAGTGACTTCAAGTCCGCGCGGATCGGTTCTGAACGACGGTTCTGTACGCGAGAACCAGCGCCGCAAGAGCGCCGAGTCCCATGCACAACACATGCAGTGCGCCGGTCGAAATGACGCCCAGCAGTGGATTGCCTCGGGCGAAGGGCCACAGCGGACTCATGTCGCGATGCATGATGGCGTCCAGGCCGACGTGAGAAAAGCTTCCGACGAAGGCGCTCACGAACGATGACGTCCAGCTGATCGTCTGCTGCGGCATGCGCATCAGGCGCAGGGCGGCTTCGCTGATCGGTTTGCCGACGCTGCCGGCGACCGAGCCGATCAGGCAGGCTCCGAACAGGGTATGCGTAATGACCCACGGGCCCCGTCAGGCTGAAGCCGGTCGGTGGCGGCGCCGGTGGTTCGGTCGGTGCAGGCGGTTC
>JALRLM010000332.1 GCA_023254435.1 Hydrocarboniphaga sp. | reverse complement strand
CATCACACCGACGTTGCCGGTGGCCAGCGCGAAGTTCACCGGGCAGGCCTTGTCCATGCCGGTGAGCTTGTCCTGTGCGGCCGTGACGTTCTCATTGGCTTTGACGATGGCGCTGTCTTTCTGCAGGTCCTCGTCCGAAATGCCGGGATGGCGCGTCTTGATGCGCTCCGTGGTCTTCTGCAGATCGGTGCGTGCATTGCCGACATCGCGGCGCGCCACGTTCTTGGCCTCGCAGTACTTGGCGTCGACATCCTTGTTGGTTTCGAAGAAGGCGGTGGCGTTTTCTTTGTTGAAGGCCTTCACCTCGTCGACCACGCGATGGATCGTGGTCGCCTTGTGATCGGCCATGAAGGTGAACACCGCCATCGCCGAACAGTTCGGGCTCAGCAGGCCCGTGGACGTCGGAATCGGCGTGATCGCCTGCGCCAGCGCGTACTGGTTGCGCGGCAGCATGAAGTACTTAGGATTGGCCTCGGAGAACGCCGAATTGACGATCTTCGCCGCCTGCGGCAGCGAGAGTGTCGACTGCACGCCGGCGATGTTGTCGATACGCCAGGCGAAGCGATCGATCTGGTCCATCACGTCAAACTTCACGCAGGCCTCGGGATCGGTCTCGGCGATGACCTTGAGAATGTCGACGCCGATGGCGAAGTTGTCGTTGACGGTGCGGAAGTCCTGGTTGAAGCGCGAATCCGGCAGCAGCTCGGGCACGCCCGACTGGCTGTCGCCCACCTGCAGGCCCTTGCCCTCCCACAGCGCCCAGCCGAACAGCGCGGCCGAGATCAGGATCGCGGTCACCGCCGGCACCGGCTTGACCATGTTCGACAGCAGATGCCACAGGCCGTCGAAGATCGAATCGCGCTTCTCCTGCTTGGCTGCGAAAGCCTTGGGATCGCCGACGCTGACCCAGGTCAGCCAGATCGGCATCATCACCTTGTTGGTGATGATGATCGCGGCCATCCCGAAGCAGGCGTTGATCGCCATCTCGCGAATGATGTCGATCGGGATCAGGTAGATCGTCGCGAAGCCGGCGACGTCGGTGAGGATCGCGAAGGTGCCGTAGATGGCCAGGCGGCGCCAGGTGAACAGCGAGGCGTCGAAGGCGTTGCGACCGTTCTCGGCGATCTCGCCGACCCAGGCGTTGACGTACTGCACGCCGTGGCTGACCGACACCGCCAGGATCAGGAACGGCACCAGGATCGCGAAGGGGTCGAGCCCGTAGCCGAACAATCGCAGCAGGCCGAACTCCCAGATCACTGCGGTGATCGAGCACACCAGCGGCAGCAGCGCGAGCTTGAAGCTGCCCAGGTAGAGCCACAGCAGGACGAAAGTCATCACCAGCGTGACGACGAAGAAGATCACCACTTCCTCGGTGGCCTCGATGACGTCGCCGACCACCTTGGCGAAGCCGACGATGTGCACCTTGATGTTGTCGTCCTCGTACTTCTGGCGGATCTCCTCGAGCTTCTTGGCCATGACGCCGTAGTCGAGCTTCTCGCCGGTCACCGGGTCGACTTCGAGCAGCTCGGCGAAGATCATGGCGCCGCGCTGATCGTTGGAAACGTAGCGGCCGATGTGTCCGCCCTTGGTGACGTTGCCGCGCACCAGATCGAACATTTCCTGCGTCGGCTGGTACTCGGCCGGAATCACGTTGCCGCCCTTGAATCCGCCCTCGACGACTTCGATGAAGCGCACGTCGGGCGTGAAGATGGACGACACGCGCGAGCGATCGACACCCTTCAGGAAGAACACATCGTCGGTGACGCCCTTCAGGCGCGTCAGGAAGTTCTCGTTATAGATGTCACCGTCTTTCTGCATCAGCGCGATCAGCACGGTGTTGGCCCCGCCGAAATCGGTCTGATACTGCTTGAGCACCTGCATGTACGGGTGCTCGAGCGGAATCGATTTGTCGAAGCCGGCATCGCTCTTGATCAGCGTCATCTGCCAGGCGAACAGCGCGGTCAGCACGAGCAATATGCCCATCGACAGCGCGCGCTTGGCGTAGATCAGCGGTTCGATGGCGCGCAGCACGCGGTCGCTGACGCTCAGTTTTT
The DNA here is from genome assembly GCA_023254435.1 of Hydrocarboniphaga sp. Classification (GTDB taxonomy): domain Bacteria; phylum Pseudomonadota; class Gammaproteobacteria; order Nevskiales; family Nevskiaceae; genus Hydrocarboniphaga. The sequence continues at coordinate 5,262 of JALRLM010000332.1, read as the reverse complement.
GCGGGTCGCTCATGGAATAAGGTCCGAAGAAAGGATCGATGGACGCGCGCGCCTTACGGCTGTTGCGCAACCAGACGCAGGCCGGAGTCGCCGGCCACCACGAGCCGGTCCTTGAACATGAGGGCGCCCGTCAGCGACGACGACAGGCCGCTCTGCAGCGGGCTGGCCGCCTTGTTCGCGACATCGACGATCATCGCCGTACCCGAGGCACCGGCCAGCAAGGCGCGCCCATCGGGCAGCAGGCTTCCACCGAAGAACGAGGCGATGGTGTGGGTCTCGACGCGCGACCAGCCCTTATCGTTGCTCACGTCGTCGGTGACGTAGACGTTGCCGCGCAGGCCGAAGGCGATGGCCCCCTTGTCGCCATGCGGCAGCGCGCCAAAGAAGGTGCCTTCATACGGCGAAGTCAGGCGCTTCCAGTTGCCGCCTTCGGCATCGCCGACGCCCATCATGCCGCTCTCGCCGACGATGAACAGGCGACCGTCGCCGAGTCGCGAGATGCTGTGGAAGTACAACTCCTCTTCACGGATCGGTGCAGCCTCGACCTCGGCCCAGTTGTCGCCGCCGTCGGTGGTCGCGTAGAACAGGCCGAAAGCGCCGACGGCATAGCCGTGCTGGGCATCAGTGAACAGCACGTCGAGGAAAGCCTGCTCCTTCTCGGGCTCGAAGTTCTGCAGCCGCCAGGTCTTGCCGCCGTCGCTGCTGCGCAGAATCGTCGCATCGTGACCCACGGCCCAGCCGTTGTCGGCATCGATGAAGCTCACCGCGGTCAAGGTGGCCCGCACGGGAACGCTCACCTGCGCCCATGCGGCACCGTCGTTGGACACCAGGATGTGCCCACGCTCGCCGACGGCGATCAGGTGCTTGCCGGTATTGATCAGGTCCAGCGTCAGACTCTGTGGAGCACGCGGCAGCAGCTCGGAAGGACGCGGCTTGACCGGTGCTGACGGTGCGGCAGCCGCCTCGCCCGATTCCTCCTGCGCCTGCAGGCCCATGGCGCCGCAGGCCATCGTCAGCGCGGCCGAGATCAGCAGCGCGTTTCTCAACTTCGGACTCATCGCGTCCCCTCGTGGCACGTGCCCTATCCGCGCGGTGGATTCGGGCGATCGAAGTTTTATGGCCAGGCATCGAAAGCCCGGCCTCATATTTAGTCGAGGAGCATAAGCCTATTTACTGCCGGGGCGGATTGCCTCAGAGACCGCTTGATGCGTTTTTTCGATCAGCGGCCATGCCGCAGTGCGGCAGGCCGGCTCAGAGATCCGCGTCCAGCCAGATCAGGCTGGCCATGCGCCCGCAGCGACCATCACGTCGATAGGAATAGAAGTGCTCGGGCTCGGACACCGTGCAGCGATCGCCGCCGCCGATGCGCTCGACGCCAGAATGACGCAGGCGCAGGCGCGCCAGGGCGTAGAGATCGGCCATGAAATGGCCCGGTCGCACCGAAGGCGTGAAGGCCGGCGCGGCGCGCACATCGTCGGTGACGAAGCGCTCGCGCACTTCGGGCCCGACTTCGAACGCGGTCGGGCCGATCGCCGGACCGAGCCAGGCCATCAGGCGATCGGGCGAGGCCGGCAGGCTGGCGATGGTCGATTCGAGAATGCCGTCGGCCAGTCCGCGCCAGCCTGCGTGCGCAGCCGCGACACAACGCCCGTCGTCGTCGCAGAACAGCACGGGCAGGCAGTCGGCCGTCATCACGACGCAGACCGAGCCCGGTCTGTCGGTCCAGCTGGCATCGGCCTGGCAACCGACGCCCACCGAATCGCTGGCCACGGCCAGCCGGCCATGAACCTGATCGAGCCAGGCCGGTTCGGCCGGCAGACTCAGCTGCCTTGCGAGGCTCGCGCGATTGGTCGCGACGGCCTTGGCGTCATCGCCGACGTGATGCGCGAGATTGAAACTGCTCCACGGCGCAGCGCTGACGCCCCCGCTGCGCAGACTGCTGTAAGCGCGCACACGCCGCGGCGCGTGCCAGTCGGGCGAAATGAAGCCCGCAACGCTCATGATCGGGCCGGCGCCGCGATCAGCGACGGCGACGCCCGCCGCCTCCACCGCCGCCGCCGCCCGGACGGCCGCTGCCGCCACGGCGTGGTCCACCGGGCCGACGGTGGCCGGCACCCGATCCGCTGCTCTTCACCTTGACGAAGTCGGCCGGCATCCATTCCTCGGGGGCCTGCTGCACCGGAATGCGGTTGCCGATGTACTTCTCGATTTCGGGCAACGAATAGACATAGGTCTCGCAGCACAGCGAGATCGCGTCGCCGCTCTGTCCGGCTCGCGCCGTGCGGCCGATACGGTGCACGTAGTCTTCGGCGTCCTGCGGCAAGTCGTAGTTGATGACGTGCGTCACGGCCGGAATGTGCAGGCCACGCGCAGCGACGTCGGTGGCGACCAGGATCGGCAGCTTGCCTTCCTTGAACTCCTCGAGCAGACGCAGGCGCTTGTTCTGCGGCACGTCGCCCGACAGCGTGGCGGCCTCGAAGCCGTTGGCCTTGAGCGTGTTCTCGACTTCTTCGGCGCCACGCTTGGTGTTGACGAACACCAGGCTGCGCAACGGCGCGTGATGGCGCAGCAAACCCACGAGCAACGGCAGCTTGTCGTCGTTGGCGACGTGGATCAGCGCCTGGCGCACACGCTCGGCAGTGACCTGCTCAGGCTCGACCTCGACCTTGGTCGGACTGTTCATGTGCTCGTAGGCCAGTTCCAGCACGCGGTGCGACAGCGTGGCCGAGAACAGGTAGTTCTTGCGCTGCGCCGGCGCCGGCATGCGGCGCAGCAGATAGCGGATGTCGGCGATGAAGCCCAGATCGAACATGCGATCGGCCTCGTCGAGCACCACCACTTCGATGTGCTTGAGCGAGTAGACGTCCTGCTTGTAGTAGTCGATGAGCCGGCCCGGCGTGCCGATCAGAATGTCGACGCCGTCGCTGATGGCCTGGCGCTGCGCCTCGTAGCCCGTGCCGCCGTAACAGACCGCGAGCTTGAGTCCGGTGTCGGCACCAAGGCCGACGGCGTCGGTGTGGATCTGCACGGCCAACTCGCGCGTCGGCGCGAGAATGAAAGCGCGCGGCTGGCCCTCGGGCCCGACGCGCGGATGCGTCAGCAGGCGTTGCATCGTCGCCAGCAGGAAGGCCGCGGACTTGCCGGTGCCGGTCTGCGCCTGGCCTGCGAGATCCTGCCCGGCCAGGGCCAGCGGCAGCGTCTGTGCCTGGATCGGCGTGCAGTAATCGAAGCCCAGCTTGGCCAGGCTCGACAGCAACAAGGGGTGCAGTTCCAGCGATTGGAAGCTGACGTCTGAAAGATGATCGGGTCGCATGCAGGTTGGTTTGAGGCTTCTTTCTTCTTTAGTCGAATGGGTGACGCCGCCATGCACCGGACCTCGGTACAGTGCCGCGCCCCGAAGCAGCCACAGACTTGCAAGGCCGCTGGGAATGGGATCAAATAACGCATCCCCGCGCTGTGTTCACCGGCCATCAAGGCCGACGACCTCACAGTTCCGGTCGCGTCGTTTCCCCTGTATTCCCGAATCATAACAATCGTCGTCTGTTCCTGCGCAGCGCCTCGCATCGGCCGCCGCGCTTGATCGGTGCGTGATCGACCCCATCAAGTCAGCTCCCGCAACGAATCGGAACGTGGTTTCCGAATCCCATCGAGGTTTTCCAGCCATGAGCGAACATATCTCCCCCGTCACCGACGCTTCCTTCGAGAAGGACGTTCTGAAGTCCGACCTGCCGGTTCTCGTCGACTTCTGGGCAGAGTGGTGCGGCCCCTGCCGCATGATCGCGCCGATCCTCGATCAGGTCGCCGCCGAGAATGCCGGCAAGCTCAAGGTGGTCAAGCTCAACGTCGACGAAAATCCCGAAACGCCGGTCAAGTTCGGCATTCGCGGCATCCCCACCCTGATCCTGTTCAAGGGCGGCGCGGCAGCAGCAACCCAGGTGGGTGCCGTCCACAAGGGCCAGCTGACGGCCTTCGTCACCCCGCATCTGACCGTAGCCTGACATTCCGCATGATGAAGCATCGTCGCCGTAGCTCGAACGCCGCCAAGCAAGCCGCCCAGGCCGGACTCCCGGTCGAAGGCCAGGAGGGCCTGCCGCTGGATGTGATGCTGGACGAAGCCGACGAGTCCGCCAATGCGGGTTCGGGCTCCGCCCCGGCTCCGGTGATGGTCAAGGTGGAAGCCGAGCCCGAGGCACCGAGCCGTGCCCCGGCTTCGGCTCCCGCCGACGACATCGGCAGCGACGACGAAGGCCAGCCGAGCGGCACTGCCGCTCGCGTTGGCAGCGAAGAATCCGATGAAAACGGCACGGCGGACATGCCGGTCGAAATCCCGGTGGTGGTCCACGCCGGTGGCAACAACGGCGAAGGTCGCGGCCGCCACCAGAACAATCGCGAACGCGGCGAACGCGGCGAGCGTGGTGAGCGCGGCAACCAGAACGGCAATGGCAACGGCGGCGGCAACAACGAGCGTCAGCAACGCCAGCAGCCGCAGCAGCAGCCGCAGCCCCAACAGCCGCAGCAACCGGCCGAGCCGCCCAAGCTCGTCTTCATTCCCGAGCTCAAGAGAAAGACCGCGGCCGAGCTGCTCGAGCTCGCCGAGTCGCAGGGCCTCGAGAACATCGCGCGTACGCGCAAGCAGGATCTGGTCTTCGCCATCCTGCGCCACGCCGCCAAGCGCGGCGACCACATCATGGCCGACGGCGTGCTCGAGATCATGCAGGACGGCTACGGCTTCCTGCGCGGCCCCGACTCCAGCTATCTGGCCGGCCCGGACGACGTCTATCTGTCGCCCTCGCAAATCCGCCGCTTTTCGCTGCGCACGGGCGACTCGATCGCCGGCCGCGTCCGCAGCCCCAAGGACAACGAACGCTATTTCGCGCTGCTCAAGGTCGACACGATCAACTTCGAGCCGCCGGAAGTCTCCAAGCGCAAGGTCAGCTTCGAAAACCTGACCCCACTGTTTGCCGACAAGCAGTTCAAGATGGAACGCGGCAACGGCACCACCGAAGACATCACCGCGCGCATCATCGATCTGGTCGCGCCCTTCGGTAAGGGCCAGCGTGGCCTGCTCGTCGCGCCGCCCAAGGCCGGCAAGACGATCATGATGCAGAACATCGCGCAGTCGATCGCGGCCAATTATCCGGACGTGTATCTGATCGTGCTGCTGATCGACGAACGCCCGGAAGAAGTCACCGACATGCAGCGCACCGTGCGCGGCGAAGTCGTGGCCTCCACTTTCGACGAAGCCGCGGCGCGTCACGTGCA
>JALRLM010000389.1 GCA_023254435.1 Hydrocarboniphaga sp. | reverse complement strand
CCGTCGTCGGTGCGCACGATGCCGTCCGGTGTCAGATCGAACACCCAGGCCAGCACCAGTGCGACCGGAAAGCCCGCGACGATCACCAGCACGATGATGCGCTGCACGAGCGCCGAGATGTCGAAGATCGGAAACACCTGCGTGACCACCTGCACCAGCAGCCAGCCGGCTACGGCGTACATCGCGCCTACCTTGTAGACGCTGCGGCGTTGCAGCTCGGCGAAGAACGAGCCGCGGCCCGCGCTCACGGCTTCGCGCCGCCCTCGTCGGCGGACAGCATCGCCTGGAAGCGCGGATCGTCACGCAGCGCATCGAAATCCGGGTCCAGCTTCAACAGCGGAATCGTCAGCGCGCCGGCATACGAAATCGACAGCAGGCGGCGGATCGACTCGATGGCGCCTTCACGCTCGTCGAGCTGGATCCGGATGCGCACGATGCGCTCTTCCAGGGTGGGACCGATGTAATCGTCGGCCATGACCGGCAACTGATCCTGCAGTCGCCGAGCCAGCTCCAGGGCTGCCTCGCGATTGCCCAGATCGGCTTCTGCGTTGGCGAGGGCCAGCATCACGAACAGATCGTCCGGCTGCCGGATCGACAAGGCCTGCAGGTCTGCGCGGGCCTGCTCCAGCACGGGGCGCGCCGCAGCGGCGTCCCCGGACAGACGCAAGGTGTAGCCCAGCAGGCCCTGCGCGTAAGCCCGTTCGTCGCCATCCGCTTCCGGCTGCAGCAAGGCGGAACGCATCAGCCTGATTGCCTCGGCGTACCGCCGATCGAGCAACAGACAGCTCAGGTAGCTGCTCAGCAGCGGCTCATGGCTGCTGTCGACGCCGTCGAACAGGCGCAGCGCCTGTTCGACCTCGCCCCGCGCCAGCAGGTTGCTCGCACGCTCGCCCAGCAGCGCGGGACTTTGCTCGCCCAGCAGCGACATCGCCTGCGCAAGCCAGCGATCGGCGGTGGCGAAATCGCGCATGGCCCGGGCCGTCTGCACCGCGTCCATCACGGTGAGCACATTGCGCGGATCCAGATCGATGGCGCGCTTCCAGTAGGCCAGCGAATCGTCGTAACGTCCCTGTCGGCGGGTGATCGCGGCCAGGGCCATGGTGACGATCTCGTCGTTGGGCATCTGCTGCTGCAATTGCTCGAAGATCTGCAGGGCCGCCGCGTAATCGCGCTCGATCCAGTAGACGTAGAGCCCCTGCACCTTGAGCGTGTCGGGCGCGGCAGGCGCCAGCTGGCTCGCCCTGTCGCGGGCCTCGCGCGCCTGCTGCCGGTGCTGCGCGTTCTTGGCAAAGTTCCAGTAGGCGAAGGCGTGCTGATGCGACAGCTGCGCCCAGGCCTGGGCGAAATCCGGATCGAGCTTCACCGCCTGCTCCAGCGCCTCGATGGCGCCCAGCGTCTCCTTGCGCAGGTCTCCACCCTGGCGTGACAGCGCGAGGGCTCGCAGGTAGGCGTCGTAGGCCTCCACATTCTGCGTCGGCCGTTCGGTGAGCTGGCGCTGCTCGGCCGGCGTCAGATGCGCCTTGAGCGCCTCGGCGATGGCCGCCGCCACCTCGCCCTGCACGCCGAACACGTCGTCGAGCTTGCGGTCGTAGCGCTCGGCCCACAGATGCTCGTCGGTGGCCGCGCGGATCAGCTGCACGTTGATGCGCACGATGTTGCCGGATTTCTGCACGCTGCCTTCGACGATGTTGGCCACGCCCAGCTGTTCGCCGATCTCGCGCAGGCCGGCGGGCTTGACGGCGTACTGCAGCGTGGACGTGCGCGAGATGACCTTCAGCTCACCGATCTTGGCAAGCCGGGTGAGGATCTCGTCCTGGATGCCGTCGGCGAAGTAGGCATTGGCGCTGTCGTCGGACAGATTGGCGAACGGCAGCACGGCGATGGACTTGTCGCTGTGCTCGGTCGCGCGCTCGCCCAGGCGCGGCCACAGCAGGCCCGCGGCCAGCACGATCACCGCCAGCAGCAGCACCGCGATGATGGCGCGATTGAGCCGCTGCCCGGTCTGCGGCGTGATCGACTGCAAGTCCTCGACCTCGTCGGTGCGGACGATGCCCTGCGGCGTCAGCTCGTAGATCCACGACAGCACCAGCGCGATCGGAAAGCCGGCGACGATCGCCAGCACGATGATGCGCTGCACGAGTGCCGAGATGTCGAAGATCGGAAACACCTGCGTGACCACCTGCACCAGCAGCCAGCCGGCCACCGCGTACATGGCGCCCACCTTGTAGACGTTGCGGCGCTTGAGCTCGGCGAAGAACGAAGGGGCGGGCCGCGTCATGGCGACAGGCGCCAGCGTGGAATGGACACGGCGCTGCAGCCTGCGCCGAAGCCGCCCCGCAACAAGCCGATGATCGAGAACCGCATGGATGCCCCGCCCACTTCCCGGAGCGTTACTTTAACAGGGCACCGGAGCCACCCGCTCAGCCCGCGCGCATCACCTTGTCGACGCCGTCGAGGCGATGCAGGCGGCGCATCACGCGAGCCAGGTGCACGCGCGAACGCACGCTGATGATGAAGCGCATCTCGATGGTTTCGCTGCCCGCGCGGTCGGGCATCTGCACGTTCTCGATGCTCGATTCGCTGCGCGTGATCTCGGCGGTGACGCGCGCCAGCAGGCCACGCTGGTTCTGCGCCTGCACGTGCACCTCGCACAGGTAGTCGCCCTGCACCTTTTCCGACCAGATCAGCGGCACCCAGTCCTGCGGACGCGCCTTGGCGTGCTTGCATTCGACGCGGTGGATCACGATGCCGCGGCCCACCGAGACGTTGCCGCGAATGTCGTCGCCCGGAATCGGCCGGCAGCAGCGCGCGTAGTCGATGACCAGGCCTTCGGTGCCTTCGATGGCCAGCGGCGCGGCGCTGGAGGTTTCGGTGACCGGATTGGTCTGGTCGGGCAGGAAGTGCCGGGCCACCAGCGGCGCCAGGCGCTCGCCGGTGCCGATGGTGGCGTAGAGCTCTTCCATGTCGCGCAGGTTGTAGGCCTTGAGCACGGGCTCGGCGGCCTCTTCGCGCAGCTTGCCCAGCGGAGCGCCCAGGTCGCGCATGGCGATTTCGAGCAGGCGACGACCCAGGCGCACGGCCTCGTCCTCGCGCTGGTTCTTGAGGTAGTTGCGGATGTGCGTGCGTGCCTTGGCGGTCTTGACGAAGTTGAGCCAGGCCGCATTGGGCCGCGCATGCCGCGCGGTGATGATCTCCACCGTCTGGCCGCTGCGCAGCGGCGTGTTGAGCGGCTCCAGGCTGCTGTCGATGCGCGCGGCGACGCAGCGGTCACCCAGCTCGGAATGCACCGAGTAGGCGAAGTCGACCGAGGTGGCGCCCTTGGGCAGCCGGCGGATCAGGCCTTTGGGCGTGAACACATAGACCTCGTCGGGGAACAGGTCGACCTTGACGCCCTCGTAGAAATCGAGCGCGCCGGCCGTGCCGATGGTGTCGAACAGGCTGCGCAGCCATTCGGTGGCACGCGCCTGCGGGGCCGACGAGCCGTCCCGGGCACCCATCTTGTACTGCCAGTGCGCGGCGATGCCCGAGTCGGCGATGTGGTGCATCTCGCGCGTGCGGATCTGCACTTCGATCTTGTGGCCGCCGGGGCCGAT
>JALRLM010000287.1 GCA_023254435.1 Hydrocarboniphaga sp. | reverse complement strand
GGCCAGGAAATCCTCGATCGTGGCGGCCGAGCCGTCATGCTCGCGCAGATAGCGCTGCACGCCGCGCACGAAGGTCTCGCGCCCCAGCAGCGTCTGCAGCATGCGCACGATCTCGGCGCCCTTCTCGTACACCGTGGCGGTGTAGAAGTTGTTGATCTCCACATAGGACTCGGGGCGCACCGAATGCGCCATCGGACCGGCGTCCTCGGCGAACTGCAGTGTGCGCAACTGGCGCACCTCGCCGATGCGCTGCACGTCGGCACCGTTCAAATCGGCCGAGAAATTCTGGTCGCGAAAGACCGTGAGCCCTTCCTTGAGCGAGAGCTGGAACCAGTCGCGACAGGTCACGCGATTGCCGGTCCAGTTGTGGAAGTACTCGTGCGCGATCACCGATTCGATGCCCTCGTAATCGGCGTCGGTGGCGGTCTCGGGCGAGGCCAGCACGAAGCGCGCGTTGAACAGGTTCAGGCCCTTGTTCTCCATCGCGCCCATGTTGAACTCGCGCGCGGCCACGACCATGTAAAGGTCGAGATCGTATTCCAGGCCGTAGACCTGCTCGTCCCAGCGCATGGCGTTCTTGAGCGAGTTCATGGCATGCGGCACGCGCGCCTGGTTGCCGTGATCGACGTAGAACTGCAGCGCGACCTCGCGTCCCGACTGAGTGGTGTAGGTGTCGGCCACGCAGGCCAGATCGCCGGCCACCAGCGCGAACAGGTAGCAGGGTTTCAGGAACGGATCCTCCCACAGCGCCCAGTGGCGACCGTCGTCCAGGCTTCCGGCATCCAGCCGGTTGCCGTTGGACAGCAGCACGGGATAGCGCGCGACATCGGCCTCGATGCGCACCTTGAAGCGCGACAGCACGTCGGGGCGATCGGGGTAATATGTGATGCGGGAAAACCCGCGCGCCTCGCACTGCGTGCACAGCATCGGGCCCGAGCGATAAAGGCCTTCGAGCGAGTGATTGGCCTCGGGGTCCAGCACGGTGACGATGCGCAGCGTGAAAACCGCCGGAACGCCCGACAGCAGCAGGCGCTCATCGTCGCGATCGATGCGCGCGGCATCGACGGGCTTGCCGTCCAGCCGCAGCTCCGCCAGCTCGAAGCCACGGCCATCGAGATGCAGCGGGGCATCGACGGCCACGCCGTCACGACGGCTCAGGCGCATCTCGGTCGTCACCGTGGTGCGTTCGCGGATATCGAAGTGCAGCTCGATCTGGTCGACTCCGTAGTCGGGAGCACGGTAGTCGCGGCGAAAGATTTCCTGGGGAGCGCTCATGAAGGCGTGACGAGGTCGCGGGCTGTAAGACGAAAGCCATTGTAGCCCCAGCCGCCCAAGTCCCGGACGTCGGCCGCCGCGAGCTTCTGTTGCTGCCCATTCCGCCGATCTTTACTATCGAAAATTCCTATTCTTATGACTGGCAGGATCGCCTATGAGCGCAGCTACCGATCTGATCAAGAAGCTTCCCTCTGCGTTCAACGGCAGCTCGGATCACGACTGCGTGATCCAGTTCAGCATTTCGACGCCCATGCACATGCTCATCAAGGCCGGTGCCTGCACCGTGCAGGACGGCGCGGCCGCCTCGCCCGACGTGACCGTGACCATGGACGACGCCGATCTGGTGGCGCTGATGACGGGCGAGCTCAATGCCATGAGCGCGTTCATGACCGGCAAGCTCAGCGTCGACGGCGATCTCATGCTCGCCCAGAGCGTGCTCAGCAGCTTCGATGCCAGCAAGCTCGTCTGAGTCGAACGTATCGCCGCAGTTGCCGACCCCGGGCGACACCGCCCGGGGTCATTCTTTTGCGCGCGAACTCGATGCCTTCGCGCTGGAACCGACCCCGGCCGGCCTGAGCCTGCGCGCCCTGCAGCGTCCCGACTGGGATCCGCTGTGCCTGGACTGGCTGTCGGCCGACGTGCGGCGACGCATTCTGGCCGGCAAGAAGCAGCTGCTGCCGCGCGCCGTGGGCCTGCACAAGAAGGCCGACGCGCTCGTCGCCGACGCCACCGCCGGCCTGGGCCGCGACGGCTTCACGCTCGCGGCGCTGGGTGCGCGCGTGATCCTGATCGAGCGGCATCCGCTGATGGTGAAACTGCTGCTGGACGCGCGCCAGCGCGCGCTGGACAGCGGCGAACGCTGGGCCGTGGCGGGCGCCCAGCGAGTGGAGATCGTGCAGGCCGATGCGCGCGAATGGCTGCGTGCCAGTCAGCTGCCGCTCGATGCCGCCCACCTCGATCCGATGTACCCCGAAGACGGCAAGACCGCGCTGCCGCAGAAATCCATGCAGATGCTGCGTGAGCTCACCGACGGCGACGACGATTCGGAGGACCTGCTGACCGCGGCCCTGGCGAGCCCCGCCGGACGCATCGCGGTCAAGCGCCCGAGCAAGGCGCCATTCCTCGGTGAGCGGCAGCCCGACGCTCAGCTGAGCGCAACACAGGCGCGTTACGATGTTTATCTCAACCGCCGCTGAGCACCTGCTGCCGATGCTTTCACTGACGCTGATCCGTCACGCCAAATCGTCTTGGGACGACATCACGCTCGACGACTTCGAGCGGCCGCTCAACGAGCGCGGCCGTCGCGATGCGCCGCTGATGGCTCAGCGGCTGGCGCATCTGCTTGAGGGCGTGCGACCTGCGCTGGTTTCGAGCCCGGCGCTGCGCGCCGCCACGACCGCGCGCTGCTTCGCCTCGACGCTCGACATCGATGCCCAGGACATCCGCTACGAGCCGCGTATCTATGAAGCCGAAGCCGCCACCCTGCTGAGCCTGATTCGAGGCTTCGACGACACCGCCAGCACCGTCGCCATGTTCGGCCACAACCCGGGATTCTCGGAGCTGTGCCATCTGCTGGCGCGCTGCGAATTCGACGAAATGCCAACCTGCGCGATGGCGCGCATCGAGTTCGACGTCGAGCACTGGTCCCAGATCGAGCGCCACGGTGGGTGCTTTGATCGCCGCGTCGCGCGGGCCGAGAAGGCGGAGATCATTGCGGGTGCCGAGATAGTCGAGAAGCGGCTGGAGAAGCTCGATCTCATGGGCG
>JALRLM010000236.1 GCA_023254435.1 Hydrocarboniphaga sp. | reverse complement strand
CGATCGTGCGCGACGAGATTCTGGTGCGCCTGGGCCTGCCGGCCGACACGCCGCAGCTCGTGCGCGGCTTCGCACGGCCCAACCTGGCGCTGCGTGCGGCCGAAGTCAGCGGATCTCGCGAGCGCAACGCACGTGTCGACGCCCTGCTGTCCGAAGCCCTGTTCGCACCGGGCGCGCAGCGAGGGGCCGCCATCGTCTACACGCCCACGCGACGACTGGCCGAAGAAGAAGCGCAGCGCCTGGCCAACGCCGGCTGGCGCGCGGCGGTCTATCACGCCGGCCTGTCGGCCGATTCGCGCAACCTGGCGCAGAGCGCGTTCACGCGCGGCGAGGCCGAGATCGTCTGCGCCACCAATGCCTTCGGCATGGGCATCGATCGCGGCGACGTGCGCGCGGTGGTGCATCTGGGGCCGCCCGGATCGATCGAGGCCTATTACCAGGAAGTGGGCCGCGCCGGCCGTGACGGCGACGATGCGCTGGGCCTGCTGTGCTGGCAGCAGTCCGACCTGCCGCTGCGCCGGCGCCTGCTGGAAGCGCCGGGCGGCGACGTCTCCGCCGATCCCGAGATGATGGAGCATCGCTGGAACCTGTTTCTGGAGCTGATCCGCTGGGCCGATGGCGCCGCCTGCCGTCACGACGCCATCCTGCGCTACTTCGGCGACGAAGCCGAAACCCTGCACGGCTGCGGACGCTGCGACATCTGCGTGGCGCTCGATGCCGTCGACGACGTGTCGGTGGAAGAAGCCTCCATGCTTGCGCGCAAGCTGCTGTCGGGCGTGGCGCGGCTGCAGAACCGCTTCGGCCTCAAGCAGGTGGTGCGCCTGCTGCACGGCGAGAGCGAAGAAAGGCTGGAGCGCATGGGCCTGACGCAGGTGCCCACCTTCGGCATCCTGCGCGATCGCAGCGCCGACTGGATACAGCGCGCGCTGTCGCGCTGCGTCACCGCGGGCTGGGTGCAGTTCTCGGGCGACCAGCATCCCGTCGTGCGCCTGACCGACGACGGCGTCGCCGTGATGCGCGGCCAGCGCGAGGCGCGCTGGTTGCCGCCATCGGATGCGGCATCGTCGCAGCCCAAGGTTTCGCGTGCCGCGCGCAGCGCGCGCCTGCATTCCGACGAAGAACCGCTCGACGCCATCGAGCAGCTGCTGTTCGAATCCTTGCGCGAAGTGCGCCTGGAACTGGCCAAGGACGAAGGCGTGCCCGCCTACGTGATCGCCCACGACCGCACGCTGCGCGAACTCGCCCGCCTGCGTCCACGCACGGTCGAGGAACTGCGCGAAGTCCCTGGCTTCGGCTCGCGCAAGGCCGATCGCTATGGCGAGGCTTTCGTCGAGGTGCTGCAGCGCTGAATCGGCGCGATCGCAGGGGCGGGTCGCGACCCGCCGTTTCAGCTCGCAAAAAGCGGCGGCCAGCGCTTCGCCAGCCCGTCCTACGAAGGCTGGGTCTGCTGCTGACTCAGCAGGCGTGTCATCAGCGCGCGCAGCGCCGCGGGTTTCACGGGTTTGGGCAATAGCGACAGTCCGTTCTCCTGCGCGGCCTGGCGTGCGGCCGGGGTGTGATCGGCGGTCAGCACGATGCCGGGTACGGCGCGCTGCCAGTGCTGGCGCAGGCGCTCGGCCAGAGCAACGCCGTTGACGCCGGCGTCGAGGTGGTAGTCGACCAGCAGCAGTTCCGGAACCCATTGCTCGGTGATCGCGAGTGCGCCGGCCTCGTCGGCGCTGGCCTGCACCTCGCAGCCCCAGCTCGACAGCAGGGCCGACAGACCGTCGAGCACGGCGGGCTCGTTGTCGATGCACAGCACGCGGCGGCCACTCAGCGAGCCGCCGCCGGTAGCCGCATTGCGCGTCGGTGCCGAGCGCAGGCGCGAGCGCATGCCCAGCGGCACGGTGACCGAGAACACGCTGCCGCGCCCGACTTCGGAGCGCAGGCCCAGCGGATGATTGAGCATGCGCGCCACGCGATCGACGATGGCGAGTCCCAGCCCCATGCCGCGCTCGCCGCGGGCGTCCTGTGCCTGCAGGCGGCGGAACTCTTCGAAGATCAGGCGTTGCTGGTCGGCGGCGATGCCGGGGCCGCTGTCCCAGACTTCGATGCGCAGGCCGAAGGGCAGGCGCCGGCAGCCCAGCATGACCACGCCCCTGGGCGTGTAGCGCAGGGCGTTGGACAGAAAATTCTGCAGGATGCGGCGCAGGAAGCGCGGATCGCTCTCGATCACCGCGCGACTCGGGTGATAGCGGAACGCAAGGCCGCTCTTGGCGGCGAGCACGCGAAATTCCGCGGCCAGCGGGTCGAGCACGTCGGCGACGCAGAAGTGTTCGCGACGCGGCGTCTGCGCGCGGCCGTCGAGGCGCGAAATGTCGAGCAGGCCGGCCAGCAGCGTCTCGGCGGCCGATAGCGAATCCTCGGCCTGTCGCAGCAGCGCGGCGGTGGCTTCGGGCAGCTGTCGCGCGTCGACTGCGGAAACGAACAGTCGCGCGGCGTTGAGCGGTTGCACCAGATCGTGCGAGGCCGATGCCAGGAAGCGGGTCTTGGCCTCGTCGGCCTGCTCGGCCGCGCGCCTGGCCGAGGCGAACTGCGCGTTGAGCGTGGTCAGTTCCGACGTGCGTTCGTAGACGCGGCTTTCCAGCGTCTCGTTGATTTCGCGCAGCGCGTCCTCGGCACGCTTGTAGTCGGTGACGTCGGAGTAGCTCGTCACGAAGCCGCCGCCCGGCATCGGGTTGCCGCGAATCTCGATGGCGGTGCCGTTGGGAAATTCGCGCTGGTGCGTGTAGGCGTTGCCGCGTCGCATGTGCGAGATGCGGCGCACGATGGCCTCCTCACGATCGCCGTCGCCGAGCAGGCCGCGCTCGGCGTTGTAGCGCACCAGCTCCTCGATCGGCCGGCCCACCGCGACGAGCTCGGGCGGGTATTGGAACAGGTCGATGTAGCGCTGGTTCCAGGCCACCAGGCGCAGGTCGCTGTCGACCACCGAGACGCCCTGCGCGAGATGTTCCAGCGTCGCGCGCAGCAGCTCGCGATTGAACTGGATGGCGTGCGAGGTTTCGTCGAGCAGGCGCACTACGTCTTCGACCTGCATGTCGCGACCGCGCAGCGTCGAGGTCAGCACCAGTCGCGCCGACGAGCTGCCCACGGCGCTGGCGAGCAGATGCTCCACGTAGCGCGCCAGCCCCGGTTCGACGCGATCTTCGGCCTGCAGCGATGCACCCGAGCGAGTGGCGTGATCGAGGATCAGCTTGCGCGCACGTTCGGCGCCGAAGAAGCGCTCGAGCAAAGCCTGCAGGTCGCCCACGGTGGCATTGCTGCGCAGCGATGATGGCGAGCGTGGAGACTCGGCTTCGCCTTCCAGGAATCGCGACACCTGCAGGCGTTCGCGCAGGCCCGGCGTCGAGCTCAGCGACACGCCGACGAACACGAGCAGATGCACGCCCATGCTCATGAGCGTGCCGTGGGTCACGCGATCGAATCCGTGCAGGCCCAGCATCGCCTCGGGGCGCAGCCAGGCGATGCCCAGCGGGCCTTCGCGCAGCAGCTCCGACTCGATGCCCCAGCCGCCCAGTGTCGACGGCAGCAGTAGCGTATAGCACCAGGTGGCGAAGCCGGCGACGAGGCCGGCGAGCGCGCCCTCGTAGGTCGAGCGCCGCCAGTACAGACCGCCGATCAGCGCGGGCAGAAAATGAAATACGGCCGAAAACGACAGCAGGCCGATCGAAGCCAGCGAGCCCGGCCCGGTGAACAGCCAGTAGTACAGATAGGCGAGCGCGACGAGGATCAGGATGGCGACGCGGCGTATCGTTTTGAGCACGTCGGACAGATCGCTGCGTTCGGCCAGCCGCAGTCGCGGCCGGCGCAGCAGCATCGGCATCACGACTTCGTTGCAGATCATCGTCGACAGCGCCACGGTGGCGACGATGACCATGCTCGTCGCGGCCGAGAAGCCGCCCAGGTAGGCGACCAGCGCGAGCCAGGTCTGCCCCTGCGCCAACGGCAGCGCGAGCACGAAGCTGTCGGCCGGCGTGGTCTGCGGCAGATACCGTTCGCCGGCCGCCATGATCGGCAGCACGAACAGGCTGATCAGTCCGAGATACAGCGGAAACAACCAGCGCGCGCTGCGCAGGTCCGATGGTCTGGAGCTCTCCACCACGGTGACGTGGAACTGGCGCGGCAGGCATAACGTGGCCGCGGCCGCCAGCACG
>JALRLM010000177.1 GCA_023254435.1 Hydrocarboniphaga sp. | reverse complement strand
CAGGCCGGCCACGTCGCGCATCGGCGTGGTCTTGCGACGGCGCTCGTCCAGCGAGCGCTTGGGTTCGCCTTCGAAGTCGATCAGGTAGCAGTCGCCGCGCGAGACCAGGATCTGACCCAGGTGGAAGTCGCCGTGGATGCGCGTGCTCAGCACATGGCCGCCGATGCGCGCGATGGCGCGCACGCTCTGGCTCAGGGCCTCGCGCTGCGACAGCAGCTGCGCGGCGAGCTCGGCGGTGGCGGCATCGGGCCAGTCCTTGCGCGCCTTGAGGACGTCGAACGCCTCGTCGAGCTGCTGCAGGGCTTCGGCGGTCCAGCGCTCGATGTCGTCGCCCGTCGCAGTCTCGGGCGCGAAGGCGGCGTTGGTCGAGGGCAGCGCCAGCGTGGCATGCAGCTCGGCCAGGCGCTGGCCGATGTTGGCGCAGAACGCCGCGTATTCGGTGAGCACCGACTCCAGCTGCTGCGGATCGTCCTCGCCCACCGAGTAGCGGTCGACGGAGCGCTTGAGGAAGTCGGTCACCCAGCGCCAGGCGTCGCCCTCGTTGTACAGATAGCCCTGCGCGATGATCAGTGTGTGCTCGGTGCCCTGCGCGTCGATGCGCACGACGTCGCCCAGCAGCGGCGCGGTGTTGGCGTAGCCGCATTCGGTCAGGTGACGCGTCATCTCGGCTTCGGGATGGACACCCGGCGTCACCCGGCGCACGAGCTTGATCACCGCCTTGTCGGCGATGGTCAGCGAGCTGTTGGACTGCTCGGCCGACAGCCATTGCACCGGCGCGTCGTCGGCAATATCGAGCGCCTGCATCTTCGCGCCCGGACGGAACAGGATCGTGCTGGCCTGCTCGCCTTCCGGGCTGTCGACGCGAGCCTGCCGGCGCAGGCCGTCCAGCACCACGCGCGCCAGCGATTCGAGCGCGAAGCCGTCGGTCAGATAGCCTACGCGGCGACCCCGGCGCACGCGCGCCAGCGCCAGCTGCTGCGGCAGCGCGGGCAGGCTGGCGTCGTCCCAGGCGATGCCCACGGGCAGCTGGTAGCGCTCGGATTCCGCGCCGTCGTAATCGACCTGCGCCTCGGCCAGCGCGACGCCGGAGTCGAACAGCCGCGTCACGTAGGCGATCTGCGCGCGCGTGATTTTGCGGTCCTTGCTCGCGAACCAGCGCCGCAGCGGCATGTAGCTGGGCAGGATCTCCTGCTCCACGGTGCGGCGCAGCGGTTCGCTCATGATGTCCATGGGGCCGTTGCGCAGCACCAGCGTGACGAACTCGGGCAGCTGCTCGGGCGGTCGCTGGTTGGTGAGCTGCAACTGCTCGGCCGCGTTGAGCGAGAACCAGAAGAAGCCGTAGGGCGGCATCGTCAGCAGGTAGGTGAGCTGGCCGATGGGCGGAAACGCGGTGTCGCCCAGCAGCTCCACGGGCGTCATGCCGGCCCAGGGCGACAGGTCCAGTTCCACGGCCTGCGCGGTGCGCGACAGGTTGGCGACGCAGAGCAGGGTTTCGCCCTCGTGACAGCGCGCGTAGGCCAGGATCTTGCGATTGGCCGGTCGCAGGAAACGGATCTGCCCGCGACCGAAAGCCTGATGGCGGCGGCGGATCGTGAGCATGCGCCGCATCCAGTTGAGCAGCGAATGCGGATCGCGCGACTGCGACTCGACGTTGATGGCCTCGTAGCCGTACAGCGTGCCCTGCAGTGCCGGCAGCACGAGTTTCTCGGGATCGGCTTTAGAGAATCCGCCGTTGCGATCGGGGGTCCATTGCATGGGCGTGCGCACGCCGTCGCGATCGCCCAGGTGGATGTTGTCGCCCATGCCGATCTCGTCGCCGTAGTAGATCACCGGCGTGCCGGGCATCGACAGCAGCAGCGAGTTCATGAGCTGGATGCGGCGCGGATCACGTTCGAGCAGCGGCGCGAGGCGACGGCGAATGCCCAGATTCAGGCGTGCGCGGCGCTCGGTGGCATAGGTCTCCCAGAGATAGTCGCGCTCCTTGTCGGTGACCATTTCGAGCGTGAGCTCGTCGTGGTTGCGCAGGAAGATCGCCCACTGGCAACCGTCGGGAATGTCGGGCGTCTGCCGCATGATGTCGACGATGGGAAAGCGATCCTCCTGCGCGATGGCCATGTACATGCGCGGCATCAGCGGGAAGTGGAAGGCCATGTGGCATTCGTCGGACTTGCCGAAATACTCCTGCACGTCCTCGGGCCACATGTTGGCTTCGGCGAGCAGCATCTTGTTGGGATACTCGTCGTCGATGACCTTGCGGATCGCCTTGAGGATCGCGTGCGTCTCGGGCAGATTTTCGTTGCTGGTACCGTCGCGCTCGATCAGGTAGGGCACGGCATCCAGCCTCAGGCCGTCGACGCCGATGTCGAGCCAGTGCCGCATCACGCGAAGCACGGCCTTGAGCACTTCGGGATTGTCGAAGTTGAGGTCGGGCTGGTGGCTGTAGAAGCGATGCCAGAAGTAGGCGTTGGCGACCGGATCCCAGGTCCAGTTCGATTTCTCGGTATCGCAGAAGATGATGCGCGTTTCGGTGTAGCGCTGGTCGGTGTCCGACCAGACGTAGAAATTGCGATGCGCCGAACCGGCCTTGGCCTTGCGCGCGCGCTGGAACCACGGGTGCTGATCCGAGGTGTGATTGATGACCAGCTCGGTGATCACGCGCAGTCCGCGCGCATGCGCCTCGTGAATGAATCGCTTGGCATCGCCCATGCTGCCGTAGTCGGGATGCACACCCTTGTACTCGGCGATGTCGTAGCCGTCGTCGCGGCGCGGGCTCGGGTAGAAGGGCAGCAGCCAGATAGTGTCGACGCCGAGTTCGGCGATGTAGTCGAGCTTGCTGATCAGGCCACGAAAATCGCCGATGCCGTCGCCGTTGGCATCGAAGAAGGACTTCACGTGCAGCTGGTAGATCACCGCGTCGCGATACCACTGCGGGTCGTCGGGCAGCGCAGGGCGCTTGCGCCGCGTATGCGGTGTGCTCAGGTTCTCGTCGATCTCTTCGAGTTGTTCGGGGTGCAGGCCGCTCAGGTCGGTCATCGCCATCTCCTCAAATCCGTTTGATCCGATGTGCGCTTTGGGGCTGGCCGTCGGGCTCAGCCGGCAGGC
Source organism: Hydrocarboniphaga sp. (assembly GCA_023254435.1). Classification (GTDB taxonomy): domain Bacteria; phylum Pseudomonadota; class Gammaproteobacteria; order Nevskiales; family Nevskiaceae; genus Hydrocarboniphaga. The sequence goes on along the minus strand of JALRLM010000177.1, from coordinate 11,843 downwards.
AGGCTCAGCTGCCAGATCGCGTAGGGCGCATCGGGGGTGAGCCGCAGGTGCTGGATCTTGCCGTGCCAGTCGAAGCGATGGCCCTGCAGCAGGTCCTCCACCGCCAGCACGCCGTCGTCGGGCAGGCCGAAATCCCACAGCGGAATTTCGAAATCGGCCTGCTGCGTCTCGAAGGGATCGAGACTGATCGCCACCAGCACGACGTCGGAGCGATCGGGTGTGGCCTTGCAGTAGACCAGCAGGCGATCGTTCCAGCAGTTCAAAAAGCTCAGGCCCAGATGCGACTGCAGCGCGGGATGCTTGCGCCGCAACTGGTTGAGCTGCGCGATCTCGCCCGCGATGTGGCCGCGACGATTCCAGTCCCAGACGCGAATCTGGTACTTCTCCGAATCCTGATATTCCTCGCGACCCGGCAGCGGCGTGGCCTCGCAGAGTTCGAAGCCGCTGTAGACGCCCCAGAGGCCCGACAGCGTCGCGCCGAGCGCGGCCCGGATCAGATGGCCGGGACGCCCCGAGCGCTGCAGGAACACCGGATTGATGTCGGGCGTGTTGACGAAGAAATGCGGGCGGAAATAGTCGCGCATTTCGCTTTGCGTGAGCTCGGTCATGTAGTCGATGAGCTCGCGCTTGTCGTTGCGCCAGGTGAAGTAGGTGTAGCTCTGCGAGTAGCCGATCTTGGCCAGGCGGCGCATGAGCTTGGGCCGCGTGAAGGCTTCGGCCAGGAAGATCGCGTCGGGATAGCGGCCGCGCACGTCGGCGATCATCCATTTCCAGAACGGCAGCGGCTTGGTGTGCGGGTTGTCGACGCGGAACGTGCGGATGCCCTCGTTGCACCAGAACAGCACCGCATCGCGCAGTGCCAGCCACAGCTGGGGTAGCGACCCCTGAGCGTAGAAGTCGACGTTGACGATGTCCTCGTACTTCTTGGGCGGATTCTCGGCGTACTTGATGGTGCCGTCGGGGCGCCAGGCGAACCATTCCGGATGCTGCTGCAGCCAGGGATGATCGGGCGAGCACTGGATGGCGAAGTCCAGCGCGATCTCCAGCCCGTGTGCGCGGGCGGCATCGTGCAGCGCGCGAAAGTCGTCGAGCGTGCCCAGGCGCGGATCCACCGCCTCGTAGCCGCCTTCGGCGGCACCGATGGCGTAGGGGCTGCCCGGATCGTCGCCCACGGCCTTGAGCGAGTTGTTGCGACCCTTGCGATGCTTGCGGCCGATCGGGTGGATCGGCGGGAAATACAGCACGTCGAAGCCCAGGTCGCGAATGCGCGGCAGCTGCGGAATCACGTCGCGAAAGGTGCCATGACGATTCGCGTCGAAGCTCATCGAGCGTGGGAACAGTTCATACCAGCTCGCGAAGGCCGCGGCGGGGCGCTCGGCATCGACCGGTAGCGCGGGCTCGTGGCGCGCGGCGAAGGCGCGCTCGTCGGCCTGCTGCATGGCCTTGGCCGTAACATCGGAGACCAGCGCGGCGTAGCGCTGTTCGTCGTCGGCCTCGGCCAGTTGCTGCGAGAGTTCGCGCAGCTGCGTGGCGGCCAGGGCTTCGCGGCAGCGTTCGGCGGCCGCGCGCAGCAGCTCCAGGCCTTCGATCAGCTCCAGCGAAATGTTGAGCCGGGCCGCGTGCTTCTTCTCGATCTCGTGGCGATAACTCTCCCAGGCGTCGCGCCAGGCCTCCACGGTGAACTGGTAGCGGCCCAGGCGCTCCAGCGGAAACTCACCGGCCCAGCGATCGTTGCCGATGGGCTGCATGCGCACTTCGCGCCAGCGCGATTCGTCGGCGGCGCGCCACAGCAGCGCGACGGCGACCACGTCGTGGCCGTCCATGAAGGCGTCGGCCTCGACGCGCACGGTCTGGCCCAGCAGGCGCTTGACCACGAACTCTCCGCCGTCGATGCACGGCGTGATGTCTTCGATGGCCACGCGCGGCACCTTGAGCGCGCTGTCGAGCGCGCGTCGCGAGCGCGTCAGCGCCGACGCCAGTACCGGCGCCTGGCGCTCGGCGCGCAGGCTCAGCAGTTCGCCGGCTTCCAGCGTCACGCTCTGGTCGAGCAGCAGGCCGTCGCCGTGATCGTCGATGAGCCGTGTGAGGCCGCCGGCGTTGGCCGACAGCAGATGCGCGGGCACCAGGCTGACCGGGTGCTCGAGATCGGGATTGGCGATCAGCACGAGCGCCTCGTCGATCTGCCGCGCATCGGCATCGGGTGCCTTGAGCACGGCCGTGTAGGTGCTCGCGGGGCCGCTGAGCGGCAGCAGCGCCGTGGCCGCATGCAGCGCACTGTCGCGCGCCAGTTCGCGATTCAGCGTGACGATGTCGGACGACAGGTCGTAGCGGGGTTCGTCGCGCCAGCGCGCGAAATCTTCGGGTGTGCCCTGCGTGGTCAGCAGCGGTTCGGTGGCGCCGTATTCGAAGCCCATCGGCAGCAGCCAGCCGCAGCCGCTGTTGGCGGCCAGGCGCAGGATGCGACGCGCGGCGCGCTCGGCGAGGTCGCGGCGCACCAGCTGATGCGCCAGGCGCGGCGAGAACGGACCTTCGGCCGACGCGATCACCGGCGCCACGCGCGCCAGCCGCGTCTGCTCCTCGACGAACCAGCCGCCGCGGAAATCCCAGAACGCCGAAGAGCTGATGATGGCGTCGTAGCCGACGCCGATGAGCTTGTCGTGCTGTGACCAGTCCATGCCCTGTGCGCCGGCGATGAAGCGGCAGCCTGGCACCTCCTGCATCAGCGCAGTGATCAGCGTGCGCGGCAGGCGTTCGGGCTGCTGCACGCAGAAGCCGGCGATGCCGGCATCGGCCCAGCGGCGCAGACGTTCGCCCCAGGGCCTCTGCATGCCGATGGCCACGGCGGTGTCGTCGAGCCGCAGGCCCACGGCACCCTGCCACTGCGGCACCGGACGAGGATCGTTGGGGCTCACGCCCTCGCCGTCGAGCCAGGCGCGATATTCGCGCGCGTAGTCGCCGTCGGCCGCGCAGCGATCGAGCACGAGGTCGATCAGTACGCGCAGACCGGCGTCGCGAGCCTGCGCGCAGATCTGCGCCAGGGCTTCGTCGGCGCTCAGCGTCGTCGCCAGCGCCGCGTGCGGCCGCTCGTAACTGGAGGTCAGGTGCAGGCGGCCGCAGGTGCCGGTCTCGAAGATCGGCGGCAGTAGCACGTGATCGAAGCCCAGTGCCGCGGCATGCCGCAGCGTCTCGCTCCAGCGCGCCAGGGGACCCGCGATCAGCGGGTGCAGAAAGTAAATTCGCGGGCGGTAGGCCGCTCGCAGACCGCTACCGGTATCCATCGCCGGACCACTCCTTGGTCGTGTCGCGGCGACCCTCTCGCGGCCGCAGCGGACATTGCGGTTGCCGCCCGGTCGGGCGACTCGCATCGCAAGCCAGGGCGAGGGCGTTTCCCGCCTTCGTCCATGCGCACTGGCCTGTGCCGATGCACAGGAGTGCGTGCCCCTGGGCCTGCGAATCTCGGAACCAGCCTAGTGCGGCCGCCTGAATCGCGGACGACTCCGAGTGGTCGCGGCTCGTTCAGGATTCTCGATGAATAGGCTGCCGATAGCCGATGCAATACGCTCTGCGGCCGTACAATCCAGCGCTCTGCGTCGGCCCGTTGGGCCTGCTCGCGCGACCTCGCCGTCACGCCGTAGGGCCACCGCCGGCCTTCGCCGCCATCTGCTTTGGAGAGCCATTCATGCACGCTGGAACCGCCGCGCTGCTGCAGCGCTATTACGAGCGCTTCAATGCCCAGGACTGGACGGGTTTTCTCGACTTGCTCAGCGACGATGTCGTGCACGACATCAACCAGGGTGGGCGCGAGACGGGGCGCGAGGCTTTCGCCGCCTTTCTGCAGCGCATGGATCGCAGCTATAGCGAGCAGATCGTCGACATCTCCATCACCACCAATGCCGACGGTACGCGCGCGGCCGTGGAGTTCACGGTGCTGGGCACCTACAAGAACACCGACGAGGGCCTGCCGCCCGCCACGGGCCAGACCTACAAGCTGCCGGCCGGCGCCTTCTTCGAGATTCGTGGCGGCAAGGTGGCGCGCATCAGCAACTACTACAACCTGCAGGACTGGCTGCGTCAGGTCGGCGCCTGAGCGCTCCGCGATGACGCTGAGGCTGCAAAAACTCGCAGGCCGGCAGATCGCCACGCATCTGTCTGCGCTGGCCGATCTGCGCATCCGCGTGTTTCGTGACTGGCCGTATCTATACGAGGGCTCACGCGACTACGAGGCGCATTACCTCGAGGTCTATCTCGATTGCCCGCGCAGCCTGTGCGTGCTGGCCTGGGATGGCGAGCGTTGCGTGGGCGCGTCCACCTGCCTGCCGCTGGCCGACGCGCTGCCCGACATGCAGCAGCCTTTCGTCGAGCAGGGCATGGATCTGTCGCGCATCGACTACTTCGGCGAATCGGTGCTGTTGCGCGAGTATCGCGGTCGCGGCTTGGGCGTGGCCTTCTTCGCCGAACGCGAGGCGCACGCGCGTGGGCTGGGCCTGAGCCTGTGCGCTTTCTGCGCCGTGGATCGCGACGCCGACGATCCGCGCCGTCCGGCCGGCTACGCCGGCAACGATGCGTTCTGGAGCAAGCGTGGCTATCGCCAGCAGCCGCAGCTGCGGTCGACGTTCTCGTGGCCCGACATCGGCCAGAGCCAGCACAGCGACAAGTCGATGACGTTCTGGATGCGCGATCTGTCCGAGGAGCCTTCCGCATGAGCCGTTTCATCGCCGCCACCGCCGCCTATCCGGTCAGCGAGCCGCGCCGCTTCGAGGACGTGGAGCGCACGCTTTCGAACTGGGTGGAAGAAGCCGTGGGCCAGGGCGCGCGGCTGCTGGTGTTCCCCGAATACGCGGCGATGTCGCTGGCGGCGCTGTTCGACGATGCCGTGCGTGCCGACCTGGCCGGCCAGCTGGTGGCGATGCAGACACTGCGCGAGCGCTACCTGGATCTGCATCGCAGCCTGGCGATGCGCCACGGCGTCTACATTCTGGCCGGCAGTTTTCCGTGGCAGGTGGCAGCGGGTCGCTTCGTCAATCGCGCCTGGTTCTGCGGGCCCGACGGCCGTTGCGACTACCAGGACAAGCAGATCATGACGCGCTTCGAGCGCGAGCAGTGGGCGATCAGCAGCGGCGATGCCGCCAAGGTGTTCGACACCGCGCTGGGCCGCATCGGCGTGGCGATCTGCTACGACTCGGAGTTTCCGCTGATTACGCGCGCGCAGGTCGAGGCCGGTGCGCAGATTCTGCTGATGCCCTCGTGCACCGACGCCGCAGCGGGCTATCACCGCGTGCGCGTGGCGGCGCAGGCGCGCGCGCTGGAATCGCAGTGCTACGCGCTGGTGTCGCCGCTGGTGGGCGAGGCGCCTTGGTCGCCGGCGGTCGATGTGAACGTCGGTGCGGCCGGCGTCTATGGCCCGCCCGATCGCGGCTTTCCCGACGATGGCATCGTCGCGCTCGGTGCCATGAGCGAGCCGGGCTGGGTCTATGCCGAAATCGACACCGATCGCGCCGAGCAGGTGCGCGCCAACGGCCAGGTGTTCAACTACCGGCATTGGGACGAGCAGGGCAGCGCGCCGGCGCAGCGCGTCGCGATCTAGCGGCGCATCGAGCGCGGGTCCGCATCGCTTCGGGGCAGGCTCTAGACTGGTCGGCAGGCCAAACTAGAAAACGAGGAGAACCCATGAGCACCACGCCCGCCGAACTGTTCGATCTGAGCGGCAAGCTCGCCGTCGTCACCGGCGCCAGCCGCGGCATCGGTGAGTCGATTGCGCGCACGCTGGCCGCCGCCGGCGCCACCGTGATCGCGTCGAGTCGCAAGCTGGCCGATTGCGAGCGCGTCGCCGCGTCGATCCGCGAAGCCGGCGGCAAGGCCGAGGCGCTGGCCTGCCATGTCGGCGAGATGGCGCAGATCGAGGCGCTGTTCGAGGCCGTCGATGCGCGCCATGGCCGGCTCGACATCCTGGTCAACAACGCCGCAGCCAATCCGTATTACGGACCGATCCAGGACACGCCGCTCGAGGCTTTCCAGAAGACCCTGGACGTGAACATTCGCGGCTACTTCTTCATGAGCTCGGCGGCGGTGAAGTGCATGGCGGCCGGCGGTGGCGGCAGCATCGTCAACACGGCTTCGGTCAACGGCGTGGTGCCGGGCGCGCTGCAGGGCATCTACTCGATCACCAAGTCGGCCGTGATCGGTATGACCAAGGCTTTCGCTCGCGAGTGCGCGCCGCTGGGCGTGCGCGTGAATGCGCTGCTGCCGGGGCTCACCGACACCCGGTTCGCGTCGGCGCTGATCCGCCAGGGCGAAGCCAACCAGACCTTCCTGTCGCACATCCCCATGGGCCGCCACGCCGTGCCCGACGAGATGGCCGGCGCGGTGCTGTACCTGGTCTCGGCCGCGGCTGGCTACACCACGGGTGCCTGCCTCAATGTCGACGGCGGCTACCTGACTGCCTGAGTTCCGATCGCCGCCCGCATTTACAGGCGGGTTTTTGGGACGGACGGACCAGTTCACCCCTCCGGCAGGTTGTTTTCCCTCTGGTGGGTGGCAGCAAACCTGCCTTTATAATCAGGTCTGCCGTGGGGGCGGCAAACCTCCGAGCTGTCATCTACTGGCGCGAACGCGCAAGGTTCATCTCTCATGCTGATGCGTAACCGAGTGCCCGCACAGTGGCTGCGGGCGGCTGTCGCTGTGCTGGGTCTGTCGACGTTGGCGGCTTGCGGTGGGGGCGGTGGCGATCCGTCGATCGAGCGCATCGAAGTCACGCCCGTCGAGGCCTCCGCGCCGCTGGGAACCACGCAGCAGTTCGAGGCCACCGCGATCCTGTCGGACGACAGCACGCGCGACGTCACCGCCGAAGTCACCTGGGCGTCGTCGGATACGACCGTCGCCACCATCGGCAACGGCGTCGACGACAAGGGCCTGGCGGACACGCTGAGCCTGGGCACCACCACCGTCAGCGCGCAGCTCGACGACGTTTCGGGCAGCACCTCGTTCACGGTCAATGCGGCCGCTCCGGTCTCGGTCACGCTGACGCCGGGCGCCCCCAGCATCGCCAAGGGCACCACGGTCGATCTGGTGGCCACGGCCACCTTCACCGATGGCTCGGCGCGCGCGGTCACGGCCGACGCGAGCTGGTCCAGCAACGCGGCGAGCGTGGCGTCGGTCAGCGATGCGACCGGCACCAAGGGCCGCACGCGCGGCACCGGCGTGGGCACGGCGACGATCCGCGCGGCCTACCAGGGCGTGGCGGGCACGACGACGGTGACCGTGACCGATGCGGTCATCGATCACCTCACGGTGACGCCGCCCACGGCCTCGATTCCCAAGGGCACCTCGGTACAGCTGACCGCCACGGCCGTGTTCTCCGACAGCAGCACGCAGAACGTCAGCGCCGACGCCAGCTGGACCACCAGCAACGCCGAAACCGCCAGCGTCGATGCCACCGGCAAGGTGCAGGGTCTGGCCGAGGCCAGCGCCACGATCACGGCCAGCTATTCGGGCCAGTCCGCGAGTGCGGTCGTCAGCGTGACGCCGGCCGTGCTCACGGCCATCACGGTGACGCCGGCCAACAGCGCGGTGGCCAAGGGCCTGACGCAGAACTTCACCGCCGAAGGCACCTATAGCGACGGCAGCGTCGCCAACCTGACCTCGACCGTGGCCTGGAGCAGCTCCGACGAGGCCCTGGTGACGATCTCCAACGCCAGCGGCGAAGCCGGCAAGGCCAGCACGCGCCAGGTCGGCAGCGTGACCATTCGCGCGGCCAGTGGTGGTTATACCGGCGAGACCCCGTTCACCGTCACCGAGGCCGTGCTGACCGGGCTCGAAGTGACGCCGGCTTCGGTGTCGATTCCGAACGGCACCTCGCGCCAGTTCTCGGTCACGGGTTTCTACACCGACAACTCGCGCCAGGATTTGACGCAGTCCGCCACCTGGAGCTCCAGCGACGCCAGCGTCGCCGACGTCAGCAACAGCACGGGCAGTCGCGGCCTGGCGCTGGCCAAGGCGGTCGGACGCTCGGCGATCACGGCCAGCTTCGGCGGCCAGAGCGCCAGCGGCACGCTGACCGTCACCGCCGCCACGCTGACCGCGATCCAGGTCACGCCGACCAATACGCGCCTGGCGGCCGGCTACACGCGCCAGTACGCCGCTACCGGCGTCTACAGCGACAACAGCACGCTGGATCTCACGCAGACCGTGAGCTGGTCCACCGCGGCGACGGCTACCGCCACGGTCAGCAATGCCACCGGCAGCAAGGGCCTGGTTTCGGCCGTCGCCCCGGGCACCACCAACGTGGTCGCGCAGAGCGACGGCGTCACCGGTTCGACGCCGGTCATCGTCACCAATGCCACGCTGAGCTCGATCGCGGTCACGCCGTCCAGCGCCAGCATCGCCAAGGGCACCAAGCAGACCTTCAAGGCCACCGGCACCTTCAGCGACAACACCACGCAGGACCTCAGCACGCAGGTCAGCTGGACCTCGTCGGCGACCTCGGTGGCGACGGTCAGCAACACAGCGGGCTCGCAGGGCGAGGCCACCGCCGTGGGCACCGGCGACGCCAATATCACCGCCTCGATCACCAAGAACAGCGTCACCCGCAGCGGTAGCGGAGCGCTGACGGTGACGGCGGCGACGCTGACGGGCATCGCGGTCACGCCGAGCCCGGCCAGCGTTCCCAAGGGCCTGACCGTGCAGCTGACGGCCACGGGCACCTACACCGACAACAGCACGGCCGACATCACCGACGACGTCACCTGGACCTCGTCGGACACCAGCAAGGCTACGGTGACCAACGGTGGCAGCTTCGGTACCGGCACCTACGGCGTCGCCAGCGGCGTCGCCACGGGCACGGCGCGCATCACCGCCGCGCTGGGCAGCGTCTCGGGCGCCACCGACCTCACGGTGACCGACGCCACGCTGTCGAGCATCGCGGTGACGCCGGCGGGGCGCTCGGTCGCGCAGGGCGTGCAGGTGCAGTACACCGCCACCGGCACCTACTCCGACAACAGCACCAAGAACATCACCGCCGACGTGACCTGGACCAGCAGCAACACCGGCGTGGCCACGGTCAGCAATGCCAGCGGCAGCAAGGGCCTGGCGTCGACCGATGCCACCGGCAGCACCAACATCGGTGCGACGCTCGGCAGCACGGTTTCGCCGACGGTGACGCTGACGGTGACCACCAAGACGCTGAGCTCGGTGGCGGTGACGCCGTCGACGGCGACCATCGCCAACGGCAACAACCAGCAGTTCACGGCCACCGGCACCTATTCCAACGGCAGCACCGAGAACCTGACCGCGCTAGTGACCTGGAGCTCCTCGGATACCGCCGTCGCGACCATCAGCAATGCCGGCGGTACGCAGGGCCTGGCGAGCTCGGTGGCCATGGGCACGGCGACGATCACCGCGGTCAGCGGCTCCGGCACGGCGGCGCGCTCGGGCACGGCGACCCTGACCGTGACCTCGGCGGCGCTGACCAGCATCGCGCTGACCCCGGCCGGCTCGGCCGGCGCCAGGCTGCCCATCGGCTACTTCCAGCAGTTCACGGCGGAAGGCCGCTATGCCGACGGCAGCACGCGCGACATCACCACCGAAGTCACCTGGAGCACCTTCAACGACGCCATCGCGTCGGTCTCCAACGCGGCCGGCACCAAGGGGCAGGTGAGCGGCGTGGCGGCGGGCAATACCTCGGTGACGGCGACGCTGGCCGGCGTATCGGCCAATTCGTCGATCATCGTCACCAACGCCACGCTGAGCTCGATCGCGGTGACGCCGGCCAACGCCACGATCCCGGCCGGCGGCACGCTGCAGTACAAGGCCACGGGCACGTTCAGCGACTCGTCCACGCTCGATCTGACGCGCCAGGTCACCTGGGCCTCGTCGAACACCGGTGCGGCGGCGATCGACCAGAACGGTCTGGCTACGGCCGGCGGCACGCTGTTCGCCACCACCACGATCAGCGCCACGCGCGGCTCGGGGGCTACGGCGGTGTCGGGCAACACCACGCTGACGCGCGGCTTCTAAGCGCAGGCGATAAAAAGCCCGCCGTCTCGTCGAGACGGCGGGCTTTTTATTGTCCGGCGGCCGTTGCGGGGATTACTCGTCGGCGTCGGGCGCCCGGGTGCGCGTGCCCTTGCGAGATGGCTTTTTCTCGCCCACCAGCTTGTGCGCGAGCGCCAGCAGATTCGCCAGAGCCGGCGAGATCTGGTGTTCGCGATAGACCACGCTCATGCGCGCGCGCGGCACGTCGCCTTCGATGCGGCGATAGGTCACGCCATGCGAATTGATCTGCTTCATCGACTCGGGAACCATCGACACGCCCAGGCCGGCGGCGACGAGGTTGACGATGGAGGTCACCTGCGAGGCCTGCTGCTCGATGCGCGGCGAAAAGCCCGCGCGCTGGCAGGCCGAGATGATCTCGTCGTACAGGCCCGAACCGACCACGCGCGTGAACAGCACGAAGGTTTCGCGCGCCAGGTCGGCTACCTGCAGCGTGCGCCGGCTCGACAGCGGATGGCCGCTGGGCAGGGCGATGACCACGTCCTCGTCGAACAGCGGTTCGGCCACCAGGCCCATGTCGTCGCTGATCAGCGGCCGCACGAAGGCGGCGTCCAGCGTGCCGCTGAGCACGCTCTTGGCGAGCTCGGGCGTGCTGGTCTCGGTCAGCGACATCTGCACCTGCGGATACTGCTCGCGATATTCGCGCAGCACGCGCTGGATCAGCGGGTTGAACGGCGCCGAATTGATCATGCCGATGGTGATGGCACCCTGGTCGCCGCGCGCGATGCGCTGCACGTTGCGGGTAGCGCGATCGACCTGGGCCAGGATCGCCTTGGCGTCGAAGAAGAAGGCCAGTCCGGCCTCGGTCAGCGCCACGCCGCGCGGCAGGCGGCGGAACAGCGGCGAGCCGATTTCCTGTTCGAGCTGCTGGATCTGCTGCGACAGCGGCGGCTGACCGATGCCCAGGCGTTGCGAGGCCCGCGTGAAGTGCAGTTCCTCGGCGACGACGACGAAATAACGCAGGTGGCGCAGCTCCATCAACAATATCCAATACGAATGGCGGCAGTGAGTGCCATATATTGGACGTATCGTTCAGCCGAAGTCTACAGTCCGGGCATAACGTGCGACCGTTTCGTGATCTGGCGATGTCGATTTCAGGACCGGCCAGCTGGGAAGCGAGCCGCCTGCCCTTTCAAAATCGCCTGCAATGTCGTGAGCGAGCACCGGAGGCTGGAACAGTGATGAACCATATGGACGAAGATCCCATCGAGACCAAGGAGTGGCTCGATGCCCTGCAGGCGGTATTGCAGCAGGAAGGCCCCGAACGCGCTCACCAGCTGCTCGAAGCCCTGGTCGAGAAGGCGCGCACCTCCGGCGCCTTCATTCCGTTCTCGCCGAACACGCCGTACACCAACACGATTCCGACGCACCTCGAAGAGCACAGCCCCGGCGATCACGAGCTGGAGTGGAAGATCCGCTCGCTGCTGCGCTGGAACGCGATGGCGCTGGTCGTCAACGCCAACAAGGAACATAGCGGCATCGGCGGCCACATCGCCAGCTATGCCTCGGCCGCCACGCTCTACGAAGTGGGCTTCAACCATTTCTGGAAGGGTGCCGACCATCCCGATGGCCAGGACCTGGTCTACATCCAGGGCCATTGCACGCCGGGCATCTATGCGCGCGCCTATCTCGAAGGCCGCCTGACCGAAGAACAGCTCACGCGCTTCCGCATGGAAGCCCTGGAGCCGGGTCTTTCGAGCTATCCGCATCCCTGGCTGATGCCCGACTTCTGGCAGTTCGCCACCGTGTCGATGGGCCTGGGTCCCATCATGGCGATCTACCAGGCTCGCCTGATG
>JALRLM010000132.1 GCA_023254435.1 Hydrocarboniphaga sp. | reverse complement strand
TTCTTCGCGATTTCGGGTTCCGATTTCGTCGAAATGTTCGTCGGCGTCGGCGCCAGTCGCGTGCGCGACATGTTCGAGCAGGCCAAGAAGCACGCCCCCTGCATCATCTTCATCGATGAAATCGACGCCGTGGGCCGCCATCGTGGCGCTGGCCTGGGCGGCGGTCCTGATGAACGCGAGCAGACTCTGAACCAGTTGCTGGTCGAGATGGACGGTTTCGAGGGTAGCGAGGGCGTGATCGTCATTGCCGCCACCAACCGTCCCGACGTGCTCGACCCGGCACTGCTGCGTCCGGGCCGCTTCGACCGTCAGGTCGTGGTGCCCTTGCCCGACGTGCGTGGTCGCGAGCAGATCGTCAAGGTTCACATGCGTGCCGTTCCGCTGGCCGACAACGTCAAGCCGGAAATCATCGCGCGTGCGACCCCGGGCTTTTCGGGTGCCGATCTGGCCAATCTCGTCAATGAGGCTGCGCTGTTTGCCGCTCGTGCCAACAAGCGTCTTGTCGATCACGACGACTTCGAGAAAGCGAAGGACAAGATCATGATGGGCGCCGAGCGCCGCTCCATGGTGATGTCCGAGAGCGAAAAGAAGCTCACCGCTTATCACGAAGCGGGTCATGCCATCGTCGGCCTGTCGGTTCCGGATCACGACCCGGTCTACAAGGTCACGATCATTCCCCGTGGTCGTGCGCTGGGCGTGACCATGTTCCTGCCTGAGGAGGACCGCTACAGCTACACGCTGGAGCGCCTCAACAGTCAGATCTGCTCGCTGTTCGGTGGCCGTATCGCCGAGGAGCTGATCTTCGGCTTCGACAAGGTCACCACGGGTGCCTCGAACGACATCGAGCGCGCCACCGACATCGCCCGTAACATGGTCACGAAGTGGGGTATGTCGAACAAGCTGGGGCCGCTCTCGTACTCCGAGGACAATGGCGAAGTGTTCCTGGGCAAGAGCGTCACGCAGACCAAGAACGTTTCCGACGACACGGCGCACGCCATCGATGTCGAAGTGCGCGGCGTGATCGAAAGCAATTACGGCCGTGCCAAGCAGATTCTGATCGACAACATGGACAAGCTCCATGTGATGGCCGATGCGCTGATCAAGTACGAGACCATCGACGCCGATCAGATTCGCGACATCATGGAAGGCCGCCAGCCCGGTCCGCCGGAGTCCTGGACCGACAACGGCCGCAGCAACCCGCCTCCGCGCAGCAGCAGCGGTACGGGCGCAGGCGCGATGCCGGTCAATCCGCGTCCGGCGGGATCGCCCCCGTAAGCGGTTCGGATTCGTTACGGTTCGAGCAGAGGCCGGCCTAGCGCCGGCCTCGTTGTTTCAGGCGTTTTTCTTGGTTGGAATCATGCAGTCGATCGAACTTCCCGGCCGAACCCTGAGCCTGGCGGATCCCGTCGTGATGGGCATTCTGAATGTCACGCCGGACTCGTTCTCGGATGGCGGGCGTTATCGGGCGCTGGACGCTGCGCTTCGGCAGGCCGAACGCATGCTCAACGAGGGCGCTGCGATCATCGATGTGGGGGGCGAGTCCACCCGGCCGGGCGCCGATCCCGTGCCGCTGCAGCAGGAGCTCGATCGCGTCGTGCCGGTGATCGAGGCGCTGGCGAGCCGATTCGATTGCGTGATCTCGATCGATACCTTCAAGCCGGCGGTCATGGATGCTGCCTGTGCCGCAGGCGCGCACCTGATCAACGATATCCAGGCCCTGGAGCGCGATGGCGCGGCGCAGGTCGCGATTCGTTACGGCGCCGCGGTGTGTCTCATGCACATGCAGGGGCAGCCGCAGACCATGCAGCACCAGCCGCAATACAGCCGGGTCGTCCCTGAAGTTGCGGCCTATCTTCTGGAGCGAGTGGCACATGCGACGGCTGCCGGTATCGATCGTTCGCGTATCGTGCTGGATCCGGGTATCGGCTTCGGCAAGACGCTGCAGCACAACCTCGAACTGCTGGCCTGCCTCGATACGTTGATCGAATTGGGGCTGCCTCTCTTGATCGGCGTGTCGCGCAAGTCGATGTTCAAGCAGTTGCTCGACCTTCCGGTGGAGGAACGGCTTTACGCCAGCCTTGCCGTTGCCGGTCTGTCGGTTTGGCAGGGCGCGTCTATCATTCGCGTCCATGACGTGCGGCCGACCGTGGAGACGATCAAAACGGCGGCGGCGATTCGACAAGCTCGGGAGCAGGCGATTCGATGAGCAGGCGGTATTTTGGTACGGACGGCATCCGCGGGCCGGTCGGCAAGGCGCCGATGACGCCCGATTTTGCGCTGAAGCTGGGCTGGGCGGCCGGTCGCGTGCTGGCCGGGCATCGTGGCGCGACGGTGCTGATCGGCAAGGACACGCGACGCTCGGGCTATCTCTTCGAGTCGGCGCTGGAGGCAGGCTTTTCGGCGGCCGGCGTGCAGGTTGGCCTGCTGGGGCCGCTGCCGACGCCGGGCGTGGCTTTTCTGACAAGGCAGATGGGGGCGGAGGCCGGCGTGGTCATCAGCGCCTCGCACAATCCACATCACGACAACGGCGTGAAGCTGTTTTCGAAGGATGGAGACAAGCTCAGTGACGCGCTGGAGGAAGAGATCGAGCACTGGCTCGATCAGGAGCTCAGCTGCGTCGAGCCCGATCGCATCGGTCTGGTGCGACGTATCGTCGATGCCCAGCAGCGTTACGTGGAGTTCTGCTGCAAGGCCTACGAAGGCCCTTCGTTGAGCGGTCTTCGCGTCGTCGTGGACTGCGCCAACGGCGCCGCATACCAGGTCGGGCCGCAGGTGTTACGCCAGTTGGGTGCCGAAGTGATCGCGATCGCCGATCGGCCTGACGGTTTCAACATCAACCTCGATTGCGGTTCAACGCATCTGGACGCGCTCAAGCGGACCGTTCTGGCGGAGTCGGCGGATATCGGCATCGCCTTCGACGGCGATGCCGACCGCTGCCTGCTGGTCGATCATCGCGGCCGGGCGATCGATGGCGACCAGATCCTCTACATCATCGCGAGCGATCGCCTGAAGGTCGGCAAGCTGCAAGGTCCGGTGATCGGGACGCTGATGAGCAACCTGGGCGTCGAGCAGGCAATGCGCGCGCTCGGTGTCGGATTTGAGCGCGCCAAGGTGGGCGATCGCCATGTGCTCGAACTCATGCGCCAGCGTGGAGCGATCCTGGGCGGCGAGGGATCCGGCCACACCATCTGCCTGGATCGGACGACGACGGGCGACGGCATCGTCTCTGCGCTGCAGGTGCTGTCGGCGATGAGGAGCGCCGGTGCTCCGCTGGCCGATCTGGTGGCCGGGGTCCAGCTTTGTCCGCAAGTGCTGATCAACGTACGCATCTCCGGCAAGGCAGGCGAGCTGCTGACGCGAAGCGAGGTCAGGGCTTCGGTCAGCGACTCCGAGACTCGGCTTGGAGCGCAGGGCAGGGTATTGTTACGGGCTTCCGGCACCGAGCCGCTGATTCGCGTCATGGTCGAAGCGCTCGACGCGGACATGGCACAGGCCGAGGCCCAGACCATCGCAGCGCATGTGCAGGCTGCAGCATCCCTCTCCACTACTGACTGATCGAACCACATGAAGCGTCAATATCTCGTTGCCGGCAACTGGAAGATGAATGGCTCGCTGAAGGCCAACGCCGAACTGCTGGCCGGTATCGCGGCCAAGCGTGAAGAGGTATCCGCGGTTGAACTGCTGGTGTGCCCGCCGGCGATTTATCTCGATTCCGTCGGGAAGGCGCTGCCGGAAGCCGTCCGGCTGGGTGCCCAAAATCTTTGCGAGCAGACCAAGGCCGGGGCGTTCACGGGCGAATTGCTGGGGGGCATGCTGACCGAGCTGGGCTGCCGTTATGTGCTCGTGGGTCATTCCGAGCGCCGTTCCCTGTACGGCGAGAGCGATGAGCGCGTCGCCGAAAAGTACAAGGCGGCGCAGGCCCAGGAGCTGATTCCGGTGCTCTGCATCGGCGAGACGCTGGCCGAGCGTGAAGCCGGTACCACCGAAGCGGTGCTGTCGCGCCAACTCAAGGCGGTGCTCGATCTTTGCGGGATCGAGTCGTTCGCCAAGGCCGTGATCGCCTACGAGCCGGTCTGGGCCATCGGGACGGGCAAGACGGCGACGCCGGCGCAGGCTCAGGAGGCGCATGCCTTCATCCGTGGCCTGCTGGCAGGCCAAAGTGCTACCATCGCCGGCTCCACGCGGCTGCTGTACGGCGGCAGCGTCAAGCCGGACAACGCCAACGAGTTGTTCGCTTGCGAAGACATCGATGGCGGCCTGATCGGCGGCGCGTCGCTCAAGGCTTCGGATTTCATCGGCATCGCGCTCGCCGCGCAGGCGCTGTCGGCTGTTTGAGCGCGTCCTCATTACAAGTTTGATCCCCGCTTCGGAAGGTTGGATTCAATGCATACGTTTCTCGTAGTCGTGCAGGTACTGGTTGCGGTCGGCCTGATTGGCCTCGTGCTGATTCAGCACGGCAAGGGTGCCGATGCCGGCGCCGCTTTCGGCAGTGGGTCGTCGGGTACGGTGTTCGGCGCTCGTGGTGCCGCCAACTTTCTGTCGCGGCTCACCGCGGGGCTTGCCGTGGTGTTTTTCCTGTCCAGTCTTGCGTTGGCCTACTGGGTTGGCGGTCGCGGTTCGGCTCCCTCGAGCGTGGTGGATTCGATGCCGGCACCGGCTGCTGCGGCGCCGGCTGCGCCCGTGGTGCCGGAATCCCAGCCCGCCGCGCCGGCTCAGACTCCCGAAGCGGCTCCCGCCGAGCAGCCCAAGGTACCCGAGTAAGTCCGGGCAAAAGCCTTATTTCGATCTTTTTCAAAAACTTGTCGAAAATTTGAAAAAATCGGAGACAAACGCAATTCGAGGCTGTAAGATGCGCGCCCCTGCCGATGTGGCGGAATTGGTAGACGCACTACCTTGAGGTGGTAGCGGCGAAAGCTGTGGGAGTTCGAGTCTCCCCGTCGGCACCAATCGATGAAGCAGTCAGATTTAAAAAAGTTGCTTGTTTTCATCGATTAGGAAGCGTTTTGCATTGCGAAAAAAGGGTTTAGACCCTATAATGTTTGTCTGTCTGGTGCGGGGTGGAGCAGTCTGGCAGCTCGTCGGGCTCATAACCCGAAGGTCGTAGGTTCGAATCCTGCCCCCGCTACCAATTATTGAGCTGGAACCAGGCCCCTCCGAGGGCCTTTTTTGTTGCAATTGCGCGAGAACGCGCTGGAGAAGCTATTTGCTGCGAGATCGACTGCAACAGTTGCTGGAGCCGGTGATCGAAGATCTCGGTTATGAGCTGGTATTGCTGGAGTTCGCTCCGCAGACCGGTTCGGCTTTGTTGCGTCTTTTCATCGATGGCGAAGATGGCATCACGCTGGAAGACTGCACGAAGGTGAGCCGCGAAGTGGCGGCCACGCTCGATGTCGAAGACCCGATCTCGACGGCCTATCAGCTCGAGGTGTCTTCGCCGGGCCTCGATCGTCCGCTCACCAAGCCCGATCACTTCGTGCGCTTCATGGGCGAGGATGCTCGCATTCAGCTTCTGGCGCCTCTCAACGGGCGCAAGCGTTTCGTCGGCCGGATCGAATCGGCCAGCGACGAAGGCGTCACTCTCACTACCGACCTTGGCGTCGTCGAATTGGCCTATTCGACGATCGAACGAGCCCGACTGATCCCGGATTTTGATAAGGGGAAGCCGTGAATAAAAACATCCTGCTGATGGCAGACGTCGTTTCCAACGAGAAAGGCGTCGACAAGGACACCATCTTCGCGGCTCTCGAAGCGGCGCTGGCCTCGGCGACCAAGGAACGCTATGGCGATGAGGCCGACGTGCGCGTGGCCATCGATCGCGACACCGGCGACTACGAGTCGTATCGTCGCTGGACCGTTTTCGAAGACGAAAGCGAGGACTTCGAGTTTCCCGAGCGTCAAATCAAGTTGTCCTACGCCGAAAAAGAGCGTCCCGGCATACAGCCTGGCGAGGTCATCGAGCACAAGATCGAATCGATCGATTTCGGCCGTATCGGGGCGCAGCGCGCCAAGCAGGTTATCGTGCAGAAGGTGCGCGAAGCCGAGCGCGCGCAGGTGGTCGAGGCTTACAAGCACCGCATCGGTGAATTGCTGACCGGTCTGGTCAAGCGCCTAGAGCGCGGTGCCGTGATCGTTGATCTGGGTGGTAGCGCCGAAGCCATCATTCCGCGCGAGCACATGATCCCGCGCGAGCCGGCGCGCCCGGGTGATCGTATTCGCGGCTATCTGTTCGACGTCGGTCCGCAGGTGCGTGGTCCTCAGCTGTTCATGTCGCGAACGCTGCCGCAATTCCTCATGGAGCTGTTCAAGCTCGAAGTGCCGGAAATCGCGCAGGGCCTCATTGAGCTCAAGGGTGCCGCCCGTGATCCGGGCCTGCGCGCCAAGATCGCGGTGCAGGCCAAGGACAAGCGTATCGATCCTGTTGGTGCCTGCGTCGGCATGCGCGGTTCGCGCGTGCAGAGCGTGTCGAGCGAACTGGCGGGCGAGCGCGTGGACATCGTGCCCTGGGACGAAAACACCGCGCAGTTCGTCATCAATGCGATGGCGCCGGCCGAAGTCGAAAACGTGGTCATCGACGAAGACGCACGCAGCATGTCGATCGGCGTTTCCGAGGAAAAGCTCGCGCAGGCCATTGGCCGTGGCGGTCAGAACGTGCGCCTGGCTTCCGAGTTGACCGGCTGGACGCTCAACGTGATGACCACGGGCGAGCTCGAATCCAAGAAGGACGAAGAGAATCGCGGCATCCTCGAAGTGTTCATGCGCGAGCTCGACGTGGACGAAGAGCTGGCCGGCGTTCTCGTCGACGAAGGCTTCACCAGTCTCGAAGAGGTGGCCTACGTTCCGACCGAAGAGCTGCTGCAGATCGAGGAATTCGACGAAGGCATCGTCGAGGAATTGCGCAATCGTGCGCGCGACGTGCTGCTGACCAAGGCCATTGCCAAGGCCGAGCAGGCTGCATCGGTCAAGCCGTCGGACGATCTGCTGTCGATCGAAGGCATGGACGAGGAGACCGCTTATCGCCTGGCCGAAGCGGGCATCGTCACGGCCGAGAATCTGGCCGATTTGGCCACCGACGAGTTACTGGAGTCCGTCGAACTCGACGAGACCCGAGCGCAGGCGCTCATCATGGCGGCGCGTCAGAAGCTGTACGCCTGACCCGCCCCGAGAAACGAGACGAGTTGATTCATGTCTATGGTTACCGTTCAAGATTTCGCGGACGAGCTCAAAAGGCCGGTCGTGGAAATTCTGGCGCAGCTCAAGGAGGCTGGCGTCTCCGTTGATGACGCGCGCTCCCAGATCAGCGCTGGCGACAAGCTGTCGCTGCTGAATTATCTGCGCAACAAGTCGCGCGCTCCGGTGGCATCGCCGGCTGCCGCACCGGCTGCCGCTCGCGGCTCGATCACGCTCAAGCGCAAAGAGACCTCCGAGCTGCGCCTGGGGGGCGCTCGCGGCGCTCCCAGCAAGACCGTGAGCATCGAAGTGCGCAAGAAGCGCACCTTCGTCAAAGAACTCGAAGAGACCTCCGCTCCGTCGGGCGCCGCGATGCACGACGATGTGCCGGTTTCTGCTCCTGTCGTCGACGAAGAGGCTCTGGCCCTTCAGGCCGAGGCCGCCGAGCGTGCTCGCATCGAGCTCGAAGAGGCCAATGCCAAGGCGGCTGCCGAAGCCGAAGCCAAGCGCGAGAAGGAAGAAGCCGATCGCCTGCAGCGCGAAGCCGAACTGGAGCGCCAGCGCGCCGAAGCGGCCGAAGTCGAGCGCAAGCGTCTGGAAGAAGCCGAGCGCCTCAAGAACGATCCGATCTATCGCGCCAAGATGGAGGCCGAGTCGGCCCGTCGTCGCGCGCAGGAAAACATCGCGCGCGCCGCCGAAGCGGCTCGTCTGCTGCGTGAAAACCCGCAGCCGGTAACCCCGGCTGCGCCGGCAGCAGCGGCTGCCGCGGCCAAGAAGCCGCCGGCTGCTGCGGACACGCGCAGCAACAGCAACGATCGCGATCGCGGTCGTGGTGGTCGCACCGAGCTGCACATCGCCGAAGGCAAGGGCGGCAAGCGCGACAAGAAGAAGCGCAAGCCCACGGGGCAGGTGCGCGTCGAGAACGCGCACATGTTCGAGCGCCCGGTGGCGCCGATCGTGCGCGAAGTCGAAGTGCCCGAAGCGATTTCGGTGGGCGATCTGGCCAACCGCATGGCGATCAAGGCCACCGATCTCATCAAGGTCATGATGAAGAACGGCATCATGGCCACGATCAACCAGACGCTCGACCAGGATACGGCGGCGCTGATGGTCGAAGAGCTTGGCCACAAAGCCCGTCTGTCCAAGGCCACCGATGCCGAAGACAGCCTGGTGCTGGCCGTCGAAGGGGCCAAGCAGGAAGGCCCGCAGGAGCTGCGTCCGCCTGTGGTCACGATCATGGGCCACGTCGATCACGGCAAGACCTCGCTGCTCGACTACATTCGCAAGACTCGCGTCGCCGCAGGCGAGGCGGGTGGCATTACGCAGCACATCGGCGCGTATCACGTGAAGACGGGCAAGGGTGTCGTCACCTTTCTCGACACGCCGGGCCACGCTGCGTTCACGCGCATGCGCGCTCGTGGCGCGCAGATCACCGATATCGTCATCCTCGTTGTCGCGGCCGATGACAGCGTGATGCCGCAGACGCGTGAAGCCATTCAGCACGCTAAGGCGGCGGGTGCTCCCCTGGTCGTGGCGATCACCAAGGTCGACAAGCACGACGCCAAGGCCGATCGCGTCAAGAACGACCTGCTCAAGGAAGAAGTCGTCTCCGAAGATTTCGGTGGCGACGTGCAGATGGTGGGTGTTTCGTCGGTCACCGGCCAGGGCATCGATGAGTTGCTGGATGCCGTTCTGCTGCAGGCCGAAGTGCTCGAGCTCAAGGCGCCGATCGACGTGCCGGCGCGTGGCAGCATCGTCGAATCTTCGCTAGAGAAGGGCCGCGGCCCGGTGGCGACGGTTCTGGTTCGCGGCGGTACGCTGCGCCAGGGCGACGTGATTCTGACCGGCCCGCATTTCGGCCGCGTTCGCGCCATGTTCGACGAGGCCGGTCGTCCGGTGAAAGAGGCGGGTCCGTCTATTCCGGTCGCTGTGCTCGGACTGTCGGGTGTGCCCGATGCGGGTGACGATGTGGTGGTCGTGGCCGACGAGCGCAAGGCACGTGAACTGGCCCTGCTGCGCGAGAACAAGCTGCGCGATCAGAAGCTGGCGGCCTCGCAGGCCGTGCGCATGGACCAGATCTTCGCCCAGATGGGCGACGGTACCGGCCCCGATGCCAAGCAGCTGAACCTGATGATCAAAACCGACGTGCAGGGTTCGGCCGAAGCGCTGGCCGACGCGCTGCGCAAGCTGCCCAGTGCCGAGGTCAAGGTCAACGTGCTGTCGTCGAGTATCGGCGGCATCAGCGAATCCGACGTCGATCTGGCGCTGGCGTCGAAGGCCATCATCATCGGCTTTAACGTGCGCGCCGA
This sequence comes from Hydrocarboniphaga sp., assembly GCA_023254435.1. Classification (GTDB taxonomy): domain Bacteria; phylum Pseudomonadota; class Gammaproteobacteria; order Nevskiales; family Nevskiaceae; genus Hydrocarboniphaga. The sequence goes on along the minus strand of JALRLM010000132.1, from coordinate 1,005 downwards.
CAGCCAGGCCCGCAAGCGAGTCCAGGATTCCGGCGTCGACGTGCGTTACTACTCGATCATCTATGAGGTGATCGACGACGTCGCGGCGGCCATCAGCGGCCTGCTGGGCACCGAGACGCGCGAGCAGATCGTGGGTATCGCCCAGGTTCGCGAAGTGTTCCGCAGCTCTGTGCTTGGCAACATCGCAGGCTGCCTGGTCATTGAGGGCAACGTGCAGAAGAGCCTGCCGATCCGCGTGCTGCGCAACCAGACGGTGGTCTACGAAGGCGTGCTCGAATCGCTGCGCCGCTTCAAGGACGACGTGCAGAAGGTCGAAGCGGGTACCGAATGCGGTATCGGCGTGAAGAACTATAACGACGTGAAGGCCGGCGATCAGATCGAGTGCTACCAGCGCATCGAAGTGCGTCGCACCGTCAAGGCCGAGGCCTGAATTGCCTCGGGACTACTCGCGCAAGTCGCGGATCAACGTCCAGCTTCAACGTGAGCTGGGCGAGCTGATCCGCGACGAGTTGACCGACCCGCGCGTCAAGCGCGTGACGGTGACGCGCGTGGACGTATCGCCCGACCTGCGTAATGCGCGCGTGTTCATCAGCGTGCTCGGTGACGATGCGGCGATGGAGCCGGCGGCCAAGGCGCTCAACCATGCCGCAGGCAAGCTGCGCTACGGTCTGGGTGTGCGCCTGAGCCTGCGCCATGTACCGCAGCTGCATTTTGTCGCCGATGCCCAGCTCGTCGAGGCCAGTCGCCTGAATCACATGATTCGTGACGCGCTGAAGCAGGACCAGAACAACGCCCGCGATCGCGGATCGGACGAACCGGACGCTTCATGACGTCCGGCGTCAAGCGTCCGCCCTTGCGGGCGGTGGACGGCATCGAGTTCTTCTTCGCCCAGTTCGTCGACATGCACGGCAAGCCGAGCGCGAAGCTCGTCCCCGCCGAGCGCATCGACATGCTCTTCGACGACGGCGCCGGCTTCGCGGGCTTCGCGGCCGGGCCGATCGGCCA
>JALRLM010000124.1 GCA_023254435.1 Hydrocarboniphaga sp. | reverse complement strand
TGTGCAGGGTCGACAGCACCAAGTGGCCGGTCTGGGCCGCTTTGATGGCGATTTCGGCGGTTTCGAGGTCGCGGATCTCGCCGACCATGATCACGTCCGGATCCTGGCGCAGAAAGGCCTTGAGCGCGGCGGCGAAGGTCAGCCCCACCTTGGGATTGACGTTGACCTGGTTGACGCCAGGCAGGTTGATTTCGGCCGGGTCCTCGGCCGTCGAGATGTTGATGTCGTCGCGGTTGAGGATGTTGAGCCCGGTGTACAGCGACACCGTCTTGCCCGAGCCCGTGGGGCCGGTCACCAGGATCATGCCCTGCGGCTTGTCGAGCGCGCGCAGATAGGCGTCTTTCTGCTCCGGCTCGTAGCCCAGCGCATCAATGCCCAGCTGCGCGCTGGTGGGATCGAGAATACGGCAGACGATCTTTTCGCCCCATAGCGTCGGGCAGGTGCTGACGCGAAAGTCCACCGACTTGGCGCGCGACAGGTTGAGCTTGATGCGACCGTCCTGCGGTACGCGGCGCTCGGCCAGGTCCAGGCGCGACATCACCTTGACGCGCGCGGCCAGACGCAGCGCGGTCGCAATCGGCGGCGTCGCCACGGTGCGCAGCTCGCCGTCCTTGCGATAGCGGATGCGGTACTGCTTTTCGTAGGGCTCGAAGTGGATGTCCGACGCGCCCTGGCCGATGGCGTCGATCATGATCTTGTTGACGTAGCGCACGATGGGCGCGTCGTCGGCGTCCGACTTGGTGATTTCGGCTTCGGCCGCGCCGGCATCGCTGATGTCGATGTTGTCGAGATCGGCGTCGCCGAGGTCCATCGCCGCCGAGCTGATGCGTTGCGCGGCCGACTCGATGAACTTGGTGAGCTTGTCCTCTTCGACGACCACGGCTTCGATGTTGAAACCGGTGGCGAACTTGACCTCGTCCAGTGCCGCCAGATTGGTCGGATCGGACACCGCCACGAACAGTGTCTTGCCGCGCTTGAACAAGGGCAGCGTATGCGTCTTGCGCAGCAGCTTTTCGTTGATGTCCTTGCTGAGGCTGGGGTCGATGTCGATCGAATTGAGATCGAGCAGCGAGGCGCCGAAGTCGTTGCTGGCCATCTCGGCGATGCGCAGCGCCGGCACCGCCTTGGCCTCGACCACCAGCGTCACGAACGACTGTCCGGAGCGCTGCGCCCGCTGCTGGAGCTCGCGGGCCTGATCCTCGGCCAGCAACTGGTCGGCCACGAGCTTGCGTGCCAGGCCGCTGAGGGCGGGCAGGGCGGCGGTCATCGGCGTTGCGCTGAGGGGCACGGGCACCTTCTGGTTCGGATGGCCTGGGGCGTAGGTGAATGGTGGTCCTGGTGTGTGGAACCGTCAACGCCGACCGCCATCTGAGTGAGGCTGCCGTGCGAACGGTTCACTGCTGGGCCGGCCGTTATCGCGGCTGATCGAGGGATGCGCGGTCGTAGCAGCTGCGTTCCAGGGGGATTAGTCCCTGGGACCACAACCGCGGGTAGATCGAGTCGCCCGTTCCCCTGACGTAGTCCTTGCGATCGGGCTGTCCGACGCAGTCCCATCCCTTGGCGATCGCGAAGATCAAGCCGGCGCCGATGGCCAGCAGCAAGGTCGCCATCAGCAGGCGCCCCTGCCATGCCGGGGATCGTGAGGCGTGTACTTCGGGTGGGGCGGCGCCTGGGAAAAGACCGGCCAGCAACACGAACAAGGTCTGGCTGATGGGCTCGTTGGCGACATTGGCGAACAGGCCGTGGACCATGGCAGCGGCGATCGACGAGAAGATGGCGATGCGCATGGGCTGCTGCGGGCTGACGGCACCGGCTACGCCGGACTCCCGTGCCAGCACAAAAAGTCGCCAGCCCAGTGCAAGCAACGGCGCCAGCAGCAATAGCGTCGCCGGCAATCCCCATTCGGCCGCCAGCTGCAGGGGAAGATTATGGGTGCCGGCCACCGAAGTCTCGGCGTGTCGTCCGAGCTCCGAATAATGCAGGGGGCCGATACCGATCACCGGGGCGCTTCGAATGTCCAGAAGCGCCGCGCGATACAGGTCGTCCCGCCCGCTGAGCCCGGTGCGGGCGATGTGATCGGGGGTGCTGACGTCGTAGAAGAGCGCGAAGAATCCCCAGAGCAGCAGGCCCGCGGTCGCGCAGGCCGTTTGCCAGATGCCGTAGGCGCGCCCGCTGCGTCCAAAGAAGATTGCCGCGACGACGACGCTGACCGCCATTCCTAGCAGCGCTCCCCGGCTACCGGAGCCCAGTAGCTGGGACCAGATCAACACCGTGGCGGCCGCGCTGCCGTACTGCAGTGGGCGATGGAAGCGGAGCGTCAGCCTGGGCGCCAGCCAAAGCAGCGGCAGGGTCCAGGTTGCCGCCTTGGCGAAGTAACGCGGGTTTTGAAATGGATGCCAGCTCGACTCCAGGGCGCTGCCATCGTGCTCGACGACGAC
>JALRLM010000543.1 GCA_023254435.1 Hydrocarboniphaga sp. | reverse complement strand
CGTCATCAAGTTTGCACTGGGACAGCTTCCCGCCTCGGTGCCGGCGCTCAACGCTCTGGTCGAGACGGGAATGCAACGCCTGGGAACATTACACCCGGCTGTAACCGATCTAAGACTGAGTATAGGGCGAGGACTGCTTTTACTTCCTCAGTGGAGCTTGTCTCAAAAGACCCTGTTGGATGTCGAGCAGGATCTGATCCGAGCGCAGCAACTGACAGAGGATCAACAAGCCACCCTCGACTCGTTACTGGGGTACATTTCGGTCAACATTGCCCACTACGGCGATGCAAACACTCGATTGCGCCGTAATTTGAAGTACACAGCATCTCGCCATGGAGCCGACCACATACGGACCGCAATGGCGTATCTGCAATTGGCTGAGCTTCTGACTCTTACCGGCGACCTTGACGAAGCCGACCAGGCACTAGCCGAGTCGCTACGCATAGCAGAGCCTTGGATCAAGGCTGGCACCGGGAAAGACCAAGCCATTCGAATCGCGCTTGGGCGATTACGGATTGAGCAGGGGCAGCCAGCAGATGCACTCCGCATCCTAGACAAGGTGCAAGAAACATCGATAGCCCACGACGAAGAAGGTCTCGACCAATGGGTCCCAACCCGCATCTATGCTGCCTGGGCTCAACAGCGTCTCGGCAATTTTGATGATGCACGCAGGCGCATGCTCGAGGCAATCTCGGTTGGAACACATGACTTTGGCTTACAGCACCCCGATACAGCCCTTGCTCGCCTCGGCCTGGCCAGTATCGAGTTGCAACGTGGTCGATTTGATGCCGCCAGAAAAGCCTTGAACGAACCAGAGCCAATAGACCCCACATTGTACGAAGCGCCTCATCCCTTCCTTGCCGAACTCAAGCTCGATACTGGCCTGATTGAAATCCATGACGGAGATATCAAAGCCGGCTGCCTGCACTTGAAACAAGCAGCCACTATTGCTCTGGCGTTGCATCAGTCGGGCAGTTGGCGTCTGCCGAGTTTGAAAGACGAACAAAATCGATGCACTTTCCACCCTTAAATCGATATTCAAACAATGACTGAAAAAAGCCCTCCACCGCAATCCGGCCCTGATCCGCAGTGCAATCGATCGGTTTGCCTCAATAGGCCCGGGGTTGCTCCTGCGGGAACCCTGTACGACTGGCTCGAAATCAAGGAGAGAATCTGGCTGATCAAGAAAAACGGGAACCCTACAGCTCAAGCGTGTATGCGCAGCTTCATCGCCGCTTATACCGCTCTGTTATTGTCGTTGGATGATAATGATCATCCCTCAACTCAGAAGCCCTCCGACAATATTCCCTGCGAGGGATCGGAATGCCCTTGAGGGCCTACCGAAAACAACGTGGGATCAGACAGGGCAGATGGTTGCTCGAGATAACAGTTTCCGATAGCCAGTCTTTGTTGAGCAAAAAGAGTCTGCACAGCCGCTCCGCTGCTTGGGGGGCAAGCTTGCAAATCGACAAGAACTACCAGTTGCCAATGCGGTACTACAATGCTTCGAACAACCCTGTCATGTCTCTCGAAGCAGGGGCGCCAATACAAAGCGTCATCATAAGAATCGAACGCGCGCACCCTCGAACCATTGCGAAGCTACGCCGAAGCAGGCGGATAATCGATGCTTGGCCAGATAGTAATGTGCACTTTCATGGCGAAGCCAATGCTCAATCGCCTGACCAATGGCACGACGTCGGAAAGAGCCTTCAAGTTTACGAAACATGGCATCGGTTCACACCCTATACCGACTCCTTGCCCGGGAAGGGCGCTTCGATAGGCATTGTCGATGGAGGGGTGTCATCCGACAGCCTGCGACAGACAATCGCGTATCGCGGACTCGGCTCCAGCCTAGGACACGTCATAGTGCAGGAGGGCGCTTCGATTGACCCGGAAGTCCGGCCCGGGACCGACACACTAAACACGCATGGAACACGCTGCGCCTTTGATGCCTTGCTGGCCTGCCCTGGGGCCGAAATACACGACTATCGCTTTTCCACCGCCTCCAACTATGGCGGTTCGCCTTTCAATACGACTTGGGTTAGCGACGCTGCTCGCGTGATCGAGCATGCATTGCATCGTACCGATCGGAAGCCCCAAGTGCTTTCTTGCAGCTTTAGCGTCGGGGACGTCGACCATACCCACTACTTTACGAGAAAGATTCAAGAGGCAATCGCCCAGAGAATGCTCGTGGTGTTCTCTGCAGGCAATAACGGGGACAGATCTGATAGCGGCCGCTTCATTGGCGGGACAAACGGGACACCATCTGTTCTCTGCGTAGGGGCCGCGAGACTAGACGGATCTTATCCGAACTATTCCTCAAGCGGGCCGGCGATCGGCGGCGGAATGAAGCCCGACGTTTGCTGTTATACCGATTTTGCCGGATATACCGACTGCGACAACAAGACGTCCACTGCCGCGGCAGTGGCAGCCGGCGTGGTTGCGTTGCTCTGGACCATTTACCCCGACGCCCATCAGGATTTGATGATCGAAGCTCTTCGCAGAACGGCTTCTAACAGTGGACGATGGTCCCGCCGAACCGGGTACGGTGCAATCGATCTGCCTGCAGCGGCTCATTTCTTACAAACGCATTTTCGTCGCTCCCCGGGGGACCGGGCCTACTAGAGCCAATGCACGATCGTCACAGTTCGGCAGCCAGGGAGCCGCGATGTTGAGCGCTCACCGGATTGAACTCCACAAGCTCCTGTGGCGCTCTATTGGGGCCTGGCTTCGACAGCGTTCGTTTGCAAAGCGACAGCGGAACCTTCTGCGGACCCGTCTATTTCGGTCATAAACGGAAATAAAGGCAGATCAAAGCGGTTCAAGACATGACGAAACCCTGACGAGGCGTAAAGTCAACCCAAAGTCAGGATCGTCTGCACCGTCCAGTCCTAATTTTCATCCCGCAACAGGGTGAAGCGGTTCGCGGGGGCGGACCGATACCCGGCAAGGGAGACGCGCAGTGGACACTGGCATGGAATCGATCCAGGCCCGGATGAGCTCGGGGGCTCAGACGGCATGGCTTGCAGCACCATCATCCATTCTGACCGGCCGCAGGCTGGCCAGCTTGAGTCATGCGGCACTGACGGAACTGCCGCTGGCAATGATGTTGATCGATCAAGAGGGACCGGCCTTTATCAACACGGCCGCTCAGGTCCTTCTGTCCCACGATCGCGAGCTGACCAGCGGCGGGACCTATGGCCTGACGGCATCGAGCCGCAGTGAGAACATCGTCCTGCAGCGCTTGATCGTGGAGGCGCTGAGTGGCAGGCAGGGGAGCATCGCCACCATCACACGGGGTGGCAGCCTGCCCCCCATTCTGGTCACCATTTCGCCACTGCGCGTCGAAGGCGAGCCCCCATTGGCGTTGCTGCTCATCCACAACGGCGCGGGCCAGCAGACCACCGATCACCGGCCGCTCATCGAACGCTATGGCCTGACCGAAGCCGAATCCGGGGTGGCGCTGGCCATCATCTCGGGACACAACGCCAAGCGCATCGCGCGGATGCGCGACGTCGGCGTGTCCACGATCAGAACCCAGATCCGCCAGGTGCTCAGCAAGACCGGCTGCGCCGACCAGCGCCAGTTCATCAGCCGCTTCGGCTGGCTGCTGGCGGTAAACCGGGCCTGATCGCGGCTCGGCCCGCAAGCGACAACAGACCGCGATGGGCGAAGCCTCAGCCCAGGGCGCCCAGCAGCCGCACGCGCTTGCTCTCGGGAATCTCGTTGTAGGCCAGCACGTGCAGGTCGGGCACGGTTTGGCGCGTGAAACGCGCCAGCAAGGGCCGTAGCGGCCCTGGCACCAGCAGCACGGCGGGCTGGCCGATCGCCGCCTGGCGCTGCACGCCATCGGCGATCGACTGCTGCATGCGCTCGGCCAGTCCCGGCTCCAGCGCCATGGCGCCGGTATTGAGGCTGTCCTGCAGCACGCGCTCCAGCGCCGGCTGTAGGGTGTAGGCCGGCAGTTCGGACTCCATGCCGTTGATGTCCTGCACGATCTGCCGGCCCAGCGCCACGCGCACGGTCGACGCCAGCGCCACCGGATCGTGGCTCTTGGGCGCGACCTCGGCCAACGCTTCGACGATGCTGCGAAAGCCGCGGATCGGCACGCGATCGGCCAGCAGGCTCTTGAGTACCTTGACGAAGACCGGCATCGGCAGCGTCTTGGGCACCAGTTCCTCGGCCAGCTTGGGCGAGGACTTGGCCAGGTTGTTGAGCAGGGCCTGCGCCTCGTCGTGGCCGAACAGATCGCTGGCGTGCTGGCCGATCAGATGCGACAGGTGCGTGGCGACGACCGTGGCCGGATCGACCACGGTATAGCCCAGCGACTGCGCATGGTCGCGTGCACCGCGATCGACCCAGGTGGCATCGAGGCCAAAGGTCGGGTCCTTGCCGGCAATGCCCACCACCGGGCCCAGCGCACGGCCCGAATCCAGCGCCATGAACTTGTCGGCGTGCACCGATCCGGTCGCCAGCGGCACGCCGTTGAGCGTCACGCGATAGGCGTTGGGCGCCAGCTCCAGGTTGTCGCGGATGTGCACGGGCGGCACCAGAAAGCCCAGCTCCTGGGTCAGCTTCTTGCGCACGCCCTTGATGCGCGCCATCAGTTCGCCGCCCTGCTTGGCGTCGACCAGCGGAATCAGCCGGTAACCCACTTCCAGTCCCAGCGAATCCTCGGGCGCGACGTCGTCCCAGGACAGCTCGGGCAGCTTGGCCGGTGCCGGCGCGGCGGACTCGGCGGCGGCTTTTTGAGTGGTCGCCTGCTGCTTGCGCCGACTCATGCGCAGCGCCAGGTAGCCACAGCCCACCGCCAGCGTCAGGAATACCAGGTTGGGCATGCCCGGAATGATGCCGAGCAGCCCCAGCACGGCCGAGGCGATGCCCAGCGCCTTGGCCTGGCCGAAGATCTGCGCCGCCAGCTGCTGGCCCATGTCCTGGGCCTTGGACATGCGCGTCACCAGCACCGCCACCGCCGTGGACAGCAGCAGCGCCGGCACCTGCGCCACCAGGCCGTCGCCGATGGTCAGCAGCGTGTAGTTCCTGGCGGCCT
>JALRLM010000354.1 GCA_023254435.1 Hydrocarboniphaga sp. | reverse complement strand
ACAGGACTCATGCACGGCTACCGCTACGCGCCCGGCGACGTCGTGCTGGCGCTGCAACCGGCCTGGCCCTGGGTCTGGGCCTATCTGCTCATGGCCGGCATTTTCGCCACCGCGCGATGGACCACGCAGCCGTCGGAGGACGGGCACTGACGCCCGGGAAAATCCCAGGCGCAGGCGAGTGAAATCCGTCACGGCAAGACACGGCTCGCGTTGCAGAATGGGCGCCTGACGCCAGACGGCTCCCGCTCGAGTCCGAGCAAGCGCGCCGCTTCGCAATCGCCTCGCCACCGGCCCGATCCGGTGCGCCAAACGACAACGCTGCAAATGAATCCCGGCCGCTGGGGGCGGCCTGCCCATGATCCGTTTCCTGCTGCTGTCCCTGTTGCTGCTGTCGTGCTCGGCCCAGGCGAGCGTGCCGACCGAAACCTTCGCCCGCACCGATGGCTACGACTCGGTTTCGATTTCGCCCGACGGCCGTTATCTGGCGATGCGGGTGCCCATGGGCAAGGACTTCGGTCTCGCCGTGATCGACCTCGTCAACAAGACCAGCCGCAACATCGGCGCCGGCGAAGAGCGCAGCATTGCGCAGTATGACTGGGCCAGCTCCACGCGCCTGGTGTTCACGCTGGCCGAAAACTTCGGCTTCGCGGAAGCGCCTTTGGCAACCGGGGAAATCCTCGCCATCGACGTCGACGGCAAATCCGGCAGCTACATCTTCGGCTGGCGCGCCACCGACCGCGAAACCGGCACGCGCTTCAACAACAAAGCCCATGCCGAGGCTTGGGGTGAAGTGATCCGTACGTTGCCCAATGATCCGCAGCACGTAATGGTGGCGTCCTATGCCTTCGTCAAGGACGCGGATCGTATTCGTGGCATTGCGATGCGGGTCAACGTCCACAATGGCCAGCGCGGCGACAAGGTGGCGTCTCCGGTATCGGGCTACGTACGCTTCGCCGCCGACGATACGGGTTTCGTGAGACTGGTCCGCGGCTACGACGAACAGAATCATTCCGTCACCTACGTGCGCTCGCCCGAAAAGCCCGACTGGCGCGAGCTCGATCTGGACCTCGGTGAGATTGCCGACAGCACCGAGCGCGAGACCCTGCAGCAGTTCTCGTCCGACAAGCGCACCTTGTACCTGCGCACGCGCACCGGCAGCGACCGCCTGTGTCTGGTGGCACTCGACCTCGAGGCCGGCAGCGTCACCGAACTCAGCTGCGACGCCGTCGGCGACGTCAGCGTGGTGATACCCAATTTCGACGGGACTGCACCAGCGGCGGCGCTGTATCTCGCCGGCAAGCCGCGGCTGCACATACTCGACATCGACAAGCGTTCGGCCAAGGTGCTGAACACCTTGCAAAAGGCTTTTGCGGGCCAGCTGGCGGTTCCGGTGTCGGTCACGGCCGACGGACAGAAATTCATCGCTGCCGTCCTCAGCGACCGCAACCCGGGCGACTTCTACCTGGTCGACATCGCGACGATGAAGGCCGACTACCTGGTCAGCGCCCGCACCTGGATCGAGCCCGACCTGATGGGCGAGCGCCGCCCGGTCGTGATTCCCGCCAGGGACGGCAGCTCGCTGCATGGCTATCTGACCCTTCCCGCCGGCAGCGACGGCAAGAACCTGCCGCTGGTCACGATTCCACACGGCGGCCCGTTCGACGCTCACGACGACTGGTTCTGGGACGAGGACGCGCAGCTGCTGGCCACCCACGGCTACGCCGTGCTGCAGGTCAACTTCCGCGGCTCCGGCGGATACGGCAAGAACTTCCTCGAAGCCGGCCGGCGTGGCTGGGGTTCGGTGATGATCGACGACATCAGCGACGCTACGCGCTGGGCCATCGCGCAAGGCCATGCCGATGCCAAGCGGGTCTGCATCTACGGCGCGAGCTATGGCGGCTACGCCGCGCTCATGAGCGCGGTGCGCGAACCCGACCTGTATCGCTGCAGCGTCGGCTACGCCGGCGTCTACGATCTGCCGCGCCTGCGCAAGGACACCGATGCCGTCAAATCCACGCGTGGACGCCGCTCCTTCGACGAGTACATCGGCGACGATGTCGCCCAGTTGAAGCAGGCCTCGCCGGTGACGCATATCGACAAGCTGAAGGCCGCCGTCATGATCGTGCACGGCACGCGCGACACCCGCACGCCATTCAGCCAGGCCGAGGCGCTCAAGGACGCGCTGGAAAGCCGCAAGTTTCCCTTCGAGTGGATGGCGGTGAAAGACGAGGTGCACGGCTTCTACCGTCCCGAGAACCGCAAGGCCTTCTTCGACAAGCTGCTCGCCTTCCTGGGTCAGCACATCGGCCAGCCCGCGCCGCCGGCCACGCCGTAAGCCAACGCTGCCCGTCGCCGCGCTCATCGGCGGCGGCGGGCCTGCGGGCGGCCTGCGCCGCATCGGCGGCGGCGGCGTCATACCATGAGGCCACACCGCCACAGGGCTTAGCGCCGCTTTCATGCCCGCTCAAGACGACCCAGGATCCGCGCCCACCGCTTCGCGCCCACGGCCACGCTGGCCCTGGCTGGCAGGCCTGGTATTGCTGCTCGCGGTCGGCGGCGTGATGCTGCGCGAACCCGCAACGCATCCCGACACCGCGCTCTACACCGAACACGGCAGCGGCCTGCCGCTGATTGCGGGCTTCTTCAGCTACCGCAGTGTCGATGCCGTGATCGCCGAGCTGAGCGCGCAAGGCGCCACGCCGCAGCGTCGCACGCTGGCACGTCCGCCGAGCAGCGATTACCCGACGCACGTGCTCGACACGCTCAGCGTCGACGCCTACGCCCTGCTGGGCACGCAGGGCCGGCTGACGCTGGAGTTCTTCAACGACCGGCTCTACGAAGTCGACTTCAAGCCCCAGGACGCCAAGGCCTGCGCAACGGCCCTGCGCAAGCTCGACCCGCAGTTGCGGCGCGATCGCAATGGTCGCTCCGAGCACGTCGACGGCGAGCGCCGCGTCGTCACCAACGTCGACCTGGCTTTCAGTAGCGTCGGGCAAAGCCTGGGCACCGAGCCCTATGTGCTCTGGCAGGACAAAAGACTGGTCCAGCAGCGCGACGACTGGGACCGGCGTTTCGGGGCGATTCCGTATTCGGTGAAGTGAAGCGACGGATGAACCTGTAGCAGTTCGAAAAAGCTTGGCTTTCACTCGCTACGGCTCTTGGGTTACGGTGACACCGCACCCATTATCACCCCAACTCAGAATCGCTATGGCCACCTAGCTCCACTGCTCGCGACAGCCAAAAGTGGGGGGATTACTCTTTGAGCGAACGATGACGATTCTTCGCATATACGCCGACTTCAACGGCCTGGTAGACGGGCCTCGAAATCCAGAGCGTCTGGCTGTGGTCCTAGACACCTTTGGGTCGTTGCGGGACCTCTCGAACCACGGGGTGATCTTGTCTGAAGGCCTCGCTCTCGTTGCCGTAGACGCCTCCGATGAAACAGAGGATCTAGAGGGTCATGGCACGGCTCAATGGGACCCAATCAACAAGTGGTGGGTCGTCGAGTTTGACGCGCTTGGTGTCAGATACGTCCCTGCAGGCCCCAGAACATCCAGCGCTGAGTTCCTTTGCGTCCGTTGCAGAGCGCCTTTTCCTGACCCAACGTTTAAAGGGGTGCTTGGACCAGGAGTGACCTGCCTCGTCTGTGGCACTCCACCACGAGCGGCTTACGCGCCGCCCAGCGGGGCTCATGCAACATGAGCAGTTTCAGTTGCAGTGACACCTTCTCAATTACGTCAATTGAAGCTGAGTGCCAGTGGGTGTCTTCGTCTTCAAGGCTTGAGCGAACGAATTCCGATATCGATCTCAAAGACCGGCGATTACCTGAGGTGTCACCGTTGTTGGAATCGATCAACCGCCCATGACGGGGCCTATGCCCGCATCAGACAGCTACGCGTCGTCACTACGCTCAGCGCGGCGCGACCGGTGGCTCCGCCCTGGGCGCATTTGGATCGGGTTTGACGAACTTGAGCGTCATGCGATCCGATTCGCCGATGGCCAGGTATTTCGCCTTGTCCTGCTCGCCATAGCGCAGCGTCGGCGGCAGGCTCCAGACACCGCCCGGATAGTCCTTGGTGTCCTTGGGATTGGCGTTGAATTCTTCCCAGGCCACCCACACGAAGCCGGCCTGCTGCGCCAGCTCGATGACCAGGTCCTGCGCCACGTAGCCGGTGCGGACCATGTCGGCGCGGCTGTAGTCGTCGGGCGCACGATGCTCTTCCACGCCCAGCACGCCGCCCGGCTTCAGCGAGCGGTAGAAGGTCGCGAACATCTCGCGCTCGGTGTTGGTGGCGAGCCAGTTATGGACGTTGCGGAAGGTCAGCACCATGTCGGCCGTACCGGGCGGCACGGGCGCCCAGCGGTCGGGCGTGCCGATGGTGGTGAAGGCGACACGGTCGTACAGCTCGGGATGCGCCTTGACCGCTTCGATCCACGACAGCGCAGTGCGCTTCTGCACCTCGGTCGTGGGCGGTACGTCGGGATATTGCGCCCCCACGTAGCGACCGCGGGCACGCAGATAAGGCGCGAGAATTTCGGTGTACCAGCCACCCGCAGGCCAGACTTCGACCACGGTCATGTCATCGGCGATGCCGAAGAACTCCAGCGTCTGTAGCGGATGGCGATAGACGTCGCGCATCTTGTTGACGCCGCGATACGGCGCCGCGATGGCCTCGTCGAGCGAGATGACCTTGGGCGGCGGCGGCGGTGCCGGCTCGGACTCGACACAGGCGCTCAGCGACAGCATGGCGACGACGACGGCTAGGAGATGACGCGGCACAGCCCATCCTCGGTCTGCAATGGAAACCGCCCGCGGGGCACGAGCCCCGCAGGCTCTCCGGACGATCCGGATCAGTGGTGGTGGCCGCCTTCGCCGTGCACGTGGCCGTGCGCGATTTCTTCTTCGCTGGCGCTGCGCACATCGGTGATCTCGACGTCGAAGTTCAGCGTCTCGCCGGCCAGCGGGTGGTTGCCGTCGACGGTGACCATGTCGCCGACCACGGCGGTGACGACCACGCGCGACGGACCCTGCGGGCCTTCGGCGGTGAAGCTCATGCCGGGCTTGATGTCCTTGATGCCCTGGAAGGCGCGGCGCGGCACCTGCTGCACGAGGCGCGCATCGCGCTCGCCGTAACCTTCGGCCGGGGCCACCTTGACCTGCAGCTTGTCGCCGGCGACCTTGCCGACCAGGGCCTTTTCGAGACCCGGAATGATGTTGCCGGCGCCGTGCAGGTAGGCGAGCGGCGAACCGCCGCTGGAAGAGTCGAGCACCTCGCCACGATCGTTCGTGAGGGTGTAGTGGAACGAGACGGCGCTCTGGTCGGCGATCTGCATATCTGAACTCGGTTGTGAAAGTGAAGGCAGCGGCTGTGCGCTGCCGGTACGGCCTGTGGACTATGGTAGCCCATCCGCCCCCGACGACCGGTCGGACGCCCTGCAAACCCGGAGGCGGTGGCCTGCATCCAAATTTCCGGCGGGGCTGAAAAGTACGACACAGGGTCGGCAGGAGTAGACGACCGAACAAGCGGCGAGTTCCGCCAACTAGTCGCGCAATTGACGCCACCACCTCTGCAACCCTTACGATTGCAGTCGATCACGATCATTAGAATCAAAGGCTTGCAAGCGCTCCGCCCATGGCATGGAGCGTGATAAGCCCCCTTATCAACGACACCATCGCCTTCGCCTTCCAGTGCCCAATCATTTGATGAACACCATCCGCCTCGCTGCTCCCGTCGCCCTGATCTCGCTCGCCCTGCTCGCGGGCTGCAAGGACGGCAAGAAAGCCGAAGACAAGAAGGAAGAAGCTGCCATTCCGGTCGAGGTGGCCGCGGTCACCACGGGCACCATCGAGGCCGCCTATCGCGGCACGGCGACGCTGGAAGCCGAGAACGAGGCCACGGTGATGGCCAAGCAGGGCGGCGTGATCGAGCAGGTCTACGTCGAAGAGGGCGATCGCGTGCGCGCCGGCCAGGTGCTGGCGCGGCTCGAATCCGACCGCCTGCGCTTCGACCGCGCCCGCGCCCAGGCCGAGGTCGACCGCCTGGAGCAGGACTTCACGCGCCTGAAGTCGGTGTTCCAGCGCAACCTGGTGTCGCGCGAGGCCTACGACAAGACCCAGTACGAACTCTCGGCCGCGCGCGCCGCCGCCGACATGACCGCGCTGGCGCTCAAGGAGGCCGAGGTGCGCGCGCCCTTCGATGGCGTGGTGACGGCGCGCTTCATCAAGCGCGGCAACCAGATCCAGCCCAACACCCAGGCTTTCCGCGTCACCCAGCTCGACCATCTGCGCGCCGCCGTGTACGTGCCCGAGCGCGACATCTACAAGCTCAAGACCCAGCATCCGGTGAACCTCACCGTCGACGCCTGGCCCGGCAAGGCCTTCACCGGGGTGGTCACGCTGATCAATCCGGTGGTCGACGCCACCACGGGCACGGTCAAGGTCACGGTCACCGTGGACGCGGCGCAGTCCGGTCTGCGCCCGGGCATGTTCGCGCGCGCCGAGATTCTCTACGACCGCCATGAGCAGGCCCTGCTGGTGCCGCGTGACGCCGTGCTGACCGAAGACGCCAGCGAGTCGGTCTACGTGGTCGATAAGGGCCACGCGCGCCGCCGCGCCATTCGCATCGGCTACGGCGACGCCGACAACTTCGAGGTGCTCGAAGGCCTCAAGGCCGGCGAATCGGTGGTGACCACGGGCCAGACCAGCCTCAAGGACGACGCCAAGGTCGAGGCCGTGCAGCCGCTGACCGACGCCCCGGCCGCTCCGGCTCCGGCCGCCGCGCCTGCCGGCCAGGCCGGCTGATCGCGGCTCGCCTCGGGGAATTTCGATGCTCGCATTCGTCACCCGGCGCCCGGTCGCCGTGGTCATGTTCACGCTCGCGGTGCTGCTGTTCGGCATGGTGTCGCTGAGCCGCCTGCCGGTCACGCTGCTGCCCGACCTGTCGTACCCCACGCTCACGGTGCGCACCGAGCTCGAAGGCGCCGCGCCCACCGAGATCGAAACCCTGCTGTCCAAGCCCATCGAGGAATCGGTGGGCGTGATCAAGAACGTGCGCCGCGTGACCTCGGTGTCGCGCGCCGGCACCTCGGACGTGACCCTGGAGTTCAACTGGGGCACGCAGATGGACTACGCGGTGCTCGACGTGCGCGAAAAGCTCGACACGCTGGAGCTGCCCAAGGAGGCCGCGCGACCCATCGTGCTGCGCTTCGACCCGTCCACCGACCCGGTCATCAAGCTGGGCCTGGCGCTGACCGGCGAGGCCGCTGCGCGCGCCGACGACGCCAGCCTCAAGCGCCTGCGCCGCATCGCCGAGGATCTCGTGCAGAAGCCGCTCGAAGCCGTCAGCGGCGTCGCCGCGGTGAAGATCTCCGGCGGTCTCGAAGACGAGGTGCAGGTGCTGGTCGACCTGCACAAGCTGGCCCAGCAGGGCCTGACCATGGAACAGGTCGGCGAGCGCCTGAAGGCCGAGAACGTGAACCTGTCGGGCGGCCGCGTCGAACAGGGCTCCAGCCGCTACCTGGTGCGCACGCTGAACCAGTTCCGCGATCTGCAGCAGATGCGCGACGTGATCCTGCAGACGCGCCCGAACCCCGGCGGCGACAACCGCCCGGTGTATCTCAAGGACGTGGCCGAGGTGCGCAGCGGCTACAAGGAACGCGAGGCGGTGATCCGCATCGGCGGCAACGAGGCCGTGGAAATCGCCATCTACAAGGAAGGCGACGGCAACACCGTGGACACCGCGCACACCGTGCACAAGCGCCTGGAGGCGCTGCGCAAGTCGCTGCCGCAGGACATGGAGCTCAAGCAGCTCTACGACCAGAGCGTGTTCATCGAAAGCGCCATCGACGAGGTGATGGAAGCCGCGATCACCGGCGGCATCCTCGCCGTGCTGATCGTCTACCTGTTCCTGGGCAGCGCCTGGGTGACGGCGGTGATCTCGATCTCGATTCCGGTGTCGGTGATCGCCACCTTCAACGTCATGTACGGCGCCGGCCTGACGCTCAACATCATGTCGCTGGGCGGCATCGCGCTGGCCATCGGCCTGGTCGTCGACGACGCCATCGTCGTGCTCGAAAACATCATGCGCAAGCGCGAGCATGGTCTGAGCGCGGCCGAATCGGCCATCGAAGGCGCGTCCGAAGTGGGGCCCGCCGTGATCGCCTCGACACTGACCACGGTGGCGGTGTTCTTCCCGATGGTGTTCGTGCAGGGCATCGCCGGCCAGCTGTTCTCCGACCAGGCGCTGGTGGTGACCGGCGCGCTGATCTTTTCGCTGATCGTCTCGTTCACGCTGATTCCCATGCTGGCCGCGCGCGGCAACCAGAAGACGCCGCCGCCCGCAGCCGCAGCGGTCCGCAGCGACGGCAATGCGCTGCAGCGCGGTCTGTCGGCGACGCGATATGGCGTGTTCGAGCAGGCGCCGGTCGGCGTGCTGTGGGTGTTCGTGCGCGCGTTTCGCATCGTCGGCTATGCGGTCGGCCTGGTGTTTCGTCCGCTGTCCAGACTCTTCCAGGCCTTCTTCGATCGCTGCGAAGCCGGCTACGAGCGCCTGCTGGGCTGGGCGCTGGGCCATCGCGCGCTGGTGCTGGGCGTGGCGCTGGCGCTGTTCGCGGGCAGCCTGTGGCTGGTGACGCGCATCGGCGTGGAGCTGATTCCGCCGTTCAACCAGGGCGAGCTGCATGCCGAGATCGAGCTGCCGCCCGGTACGCCGCTGGCGCGCACCGACGCCGTACTGCGCGATCTGTCGCGCGTGGTCGACGGCGACGATGCGCTGGCCGCGGTGTTCTCGGTGGCCGGACAGGGCAATCGCCTGGACGTGTCGGCCGACGACGGCGGCGAAAACAACGGCGTGCTGAACCTGGGCCTCAAGGCCGGCCAGTACGATCACGAGAGCGCGATTATCGACCGTCTCAAGGCACCGCTCGAAGCCGTGCCGGGCCTCACCTATCGCTACACGCGCCCGACGCTGTTCACGCTCAAGGCACCGCTCGAAGTCGAGATCGCCGGCTACGATCTGGACGCGCTGACGCGCATCTCCGAGTCGATCCGCCAGCGCATGCGCGCCAGCGGCCGCTTCACGGAGATCGAAACCACGCAGGCGCCGGGTCACCCCGAAATCCAGATCCAGTTCGACCAGGAGCGCGCGGCCGCGCTGGGCCTGGACACCGCCGACCTCGCCACGCGCGTCGTCAACACCGTGCAGGGCAACGTCGCCACGCGCTATCGCCTCAACGATCGCGAAATCGACGTGCTGGTGCGCGGATCGGAAGGCGATCGCTCGAGCGTCGAGGACGTGCGCCGTCTCGTCATCAACCCCGACGCCAGCCGCCCGGTCACGCTCGAAGCCGTGGCCGACGTGCAGTTGCGCAGCGGTCCTTCGGAGATTCGTCGCATCGGCCAGTCGCGCGTGGTGGTGATTTCGGCGCAGCTCGCGCAGGGCGATCTGGCCGAGGCGGTGACCGAGCTCAACCGCATCGTCTCCGCCACCCCGATGCCGCCCAGCATCGGCGCCAGCGTGACCGGCCAGAGCGAGGAGATGGAGGTGTCGTTCAAGTCGCTGCAGTTCGCGCTGGCACTGGCGGTGTTCCTGGTCTATCTGGTGATGGCCTCGCAGTTCGAATCGCTGGTGCATCCCTTCGTCATCCTGTTCACCATTCCGCTCGCCGCCATCGGCGCTATCGCCGCGCTGTACCTGACTGGCTCCATCATCAATGTCGTCGCGCTGATCGGCATGATCATCCTGGCCGGCATCGTGGTGAAGAACGGCATCGTGCTGATCGATCTGGTCAACCGTAAGCGCGACGAAGGCTACGCCCGTGACGAGGCCATCCTGATCGGCGGCCGCACGCGCCTGCGTCCGATCATGATGACCACGGCCACCGCCGTGCTGGGCCTGTTGCCGATCGCCATCGGCATGGGCGCGGGTGGCGAAGTGCAGCGCCCCATGGCGATCACCGTGATCGGCGGCCTCACCGTGTCGACGCTGCTGACGCTGGTGGTGATTCCGGTGCTCTACACGCTGCTCGACCGCAAGCCCGACGCCCCGCGCGGAGACGGCGCATGACGATGCCTTCGCGCTGCTGGAGCCTGGCCGCGGTTCTGCTGCTGCTGACCGTGGTGCTGGTCTGCGTGCTGGTCGTCGACCGGCCGTTGGCGATGGCGCTGTCCCTGTACGGCGCGTGGATGGTGCCCACCGCGCGCGCCTTCACCGATCTCATCACCGTGCTGGTCATGCCGGGGCTGCCCAAGTGGGTGCACCCGCTGGTGCTGGCGCTGATTGGCCTGCTGCTGTCGTGGCGGCTCGGTAGCGCCGGGCTCAAGCCCTTTCTGCTCACCGCACTGACGCTGCTGGCGACGCGCATCACCGTCACCGAACTCAAGGGCGTGTTCGAGCGCGTGCGGCCTTTCGACTACGTAGCCGATCCGACCGTCGCCGACTTCTTCAAGGCCGGGCACGATTCGTTTCCGTCGGGTCATACGGCGGTCTACATGGGCCTGCTGATGCCCGTCGCGCTGCTGTTCCCGCGCTGGCGGGTGCCGCTGCTGCTGCTGGCCGGCCTGCTGGCGATCCTGCGCGTGATCGAAGGCGATCACTATCTCGGCGACATCTGCGCCTCGGCACTCGTGGCCCTGGTCTACACGCTGATCTTCGGCCGCCTGCTGGGCCTGCGCGCCCAGGGAGCCGTGGCATGAGCCTGACCTCGATCTCGCTCAAGCGACCGGTGACGGTGGCGATGTTCTTCGTCTGCATGACGCTGATCGGCCTCATCGCCGGCCAGCGCCTGCCGCTCGAATCGCTGCCGGACATCGAATTTCCGTTCATGGTCGTCAACGTGCCGTATCGCAACTCCACGCCCGAGGAAGTGGAGCGCCGCATCACGCGGCCCGTGGAAGAAGCCATCGCCACCTTGCCCGGGCTCAAGAAAATCGAGTCCAAGTCCAAGGACGACGGTGTCGAACTGGAGCTGCAGTTCGACTGGGGCACCGACCTGGCGGTCAAGGGCGTGGAGGCGCGCGACAAGATCGACGCCATTCGCGACAAGCTGCCCGACGACGTGCAGCGCGTGCAGGTGTTCAAGTTCTCGGGCGGCGACCAGCCCATGCTGCAGCTGCGCATCTCGGCCGACCGCGATCTGTCGGGCGCCTACGAAATGCTCGATCGCAACCTCAAGCGCCGCATCGAGCGCATCGCCGGCGTCTCCAAGGTGGAGCTCTACGGCGTCGAGGAGAAGCAGGTGCGTATCATGCTCGCGGCCGATCGCATCGCCAGCCACGGCGTCGACATCGGCAAGCTCGGCGCGCAGATGCAGAAGGCCAACTTCGCGATGTCGGCCGGCCAGCTCACCGATGGCAAGCTGCGCTACACCGTGCGGCCCGAGGGCGAGCTGACCTCGCTCGACGCCGTGGGCGACGTCGTCATCGACGACAAGGGCCTGCGCCTGCGCGACATCGCCGACATTCGCTACACCGATCCCGAGCTGACCTACGGCCGTCACCTCAACCGCAAGTTCGCCATCGGCATCAACGTGTTCAAGGAGACCGGCGCCAACCTGGTCGACGTCGGTGAGCGCGTGAAGGTGGAGATCGAGCAGGTCAAGACGCTGCCCGAGATGCAGGGCATCCGCCTGTTCCTGATGCAGGACTCCGCCGACGACGTGAAGAAGTCGCTGGCCGATCTGCTCGAGGCCGGCGCCATCGGCGCGGTGCTGTCGGTGCTCGTGCTGTGGCTGTTCCTGCGCGACATCCGCATGACGCTGATCGTGACGCTGAGCGTGCCGCTGTCGCTGTGCATGACGCTGGCGGCGATGTATTTCCTGGGCCTGACGCTCAACATCCTCACGCTCATGGGTCTCATGCTCGCGGTCGGCATGCTGGTGGACAACGCCGTCGTGGTCACCGAAAGCATCTTCACCGAGCGGCTCAAGATCGGCGATCCCGTGGAGGCCACGCTGGTGGGCGTGCGCAAGGTCGGCATGGCCGTGGTGGCCGGCACGCTGACCACGGCGATCGTGTTTCTGCCCAACGTCTTCGGTGCGCAGAACGAGATCACCGTGTTCATGAGCCAGGTCGCGTACACCATCACCATCGCGCTGGCGGCCTCGCTGCTGGTGGCGGTGACGCTGATTCCGCAGCTGACCACGCGCATGGTGCATGGCAATGCGCTGGGCGGCGCGCGCTTCCTGGTTCCGCTGTCGGCGTTCTACGTGAAGACGCTGGACTGGACGCTGCGCCATCGCGGATGGACCTCGCTGATGATCCTCGCGCTGCTGGCTTCGGTGATCCTGCCGGCCATGAAGGTCAAGACCGATTTCTTTCCCAACGAGGAAGGCACGCGCCTGGGCATGCAGTACAACCTCAACGGCGTCTATCGCGTCGACAAGGTCGAGGAGGCCGTCAACACCGTCGAGCACTATCTGTTCGCCAACCAGGAGCAGCTGGGCTTCGAGTCGGTGTACAGCTACTTCGACATGGGTGAGGCGCAGACCGTGCTGATCATGCCCGACAAGGAGCATCGCAAGCTCAGCAACGCACAGGTGATGGAGCAGATCCGCACGCACATGCCCAAGATCGCCATCGGCGAGATCAGCTTCGACCAGAACCGCTCGGGGTCGGGCGAGAAGCTCGGCGTGCGCGTGTTCGGTGAATCGGCCGAGCATCTGCGCGACGTCGCCGGCGACGTGGTGAGCGTGCTGCGCCGGCTCAAGGGTCTGACCGACGTGCGCGTGGTCGCCGAAGCCGAAGACCAGGAAGTGCGCATTCGCATCGATCGCGACCGCGCGCGCCAGAACGGCCTGTCGAGCCAGCAGGTCGCCGACGCGGTGGCGGCAGCGATGCGCGGCACCGAGCTGCGGCCGTTTCGCACGCGCACGGGCGAAGTCGACATGGTGCTGGAGTTCCGCAAGCAGGATCGCGCCGACTTCGACGCCATCCTGGCGATGCCGATCATGCGGCCCGACGGCGCGCGCATCACGCTGGGCAGCGTGGCGCAGATCGACGTCGGCGCGACGCCGGGCACGATCACGCGCGAAAACCGCATGGCCTCGCTCAAGGTGCAGTTCGGCACCGTCGAAGGCGTGACCGCCGAAGACGCCAAGAAGAGCGTCGAAGCCGTACTCAACGACCTGCAGTTTCCCGCCGGCTACAGCTGGGGCTACAGCCAGGCCTTCGACGACGAGGCCGAGAGCATGCAGGGCATGCTCGTGAACATGATCCTGGCGATGGTGCTGATCTATCTGGTGATGGCGGCGCTGTTCGAATCGACGCTGGAGCCCAGCGCGATCATCACCGGCATCTTCTTCTCCTTCGTCGGCGTGTTCTGGTTCTTTCTGGTCACCGCCACCACGTTCTCGTTCATGGCCATGATCGGCCTGCTGATCCTGATGGGCGTGGTGGTCAACAACGGCATCGTGCTGATCGACCACGTGCACCAGCTGCGCGCGAGCGGCATGGCGCGCGAGCAGGCGGTGATCGAAGGCTCACGCGATCGCCTGCGCCCGATCCTGATGACGGTGGCGACGGCGACGCTGGGCATGGTGCCGCTGGCGATCGGCGAAACCGCCGTCGGTGGCAACGGTCCGCCGTACTACCCGATGGCGCGCGCCATCATCGGCGGCCTGGTGTTCTCCACCATCGTCAGCCTCGGCGTGCTGCCGAGCATCTACTGCATGCTCGACGACCTGCGCGTCTGGGGCAGTCGCGTGGTGGCACGCGCACGCGGCCAGGCCCTGTCGCCGCGCGGCGTTCAGCAAGGCTAGTTCAAGCTGCGCCGCCCACTCGAAAAGCCGGCCCACGAGCCGGCCACCATCCTTCCCAACATCTAGGAGACATCGGTCATGGCCAACAGCGAAGGCAGCGTGTTCTGGGGTTCGTTCTGGATGCTCGTGCTGTCGGTGCTGCTGTTCTGGCTGCCGGGCATCGGCAGCCTCATCGCGGGCGCGGTCGGCGGCAAGGTCGCCGGTGGCGTCGGACGTGCCTTCGTCGCCTCGATCCTGCCCAGTCTGATCCTGGCGGCGGCGCTGGCGAGCCTGTTCCACCTGATCGTCGGCATCGCCTGGCTGTCGTTCCTGGCCGGCTTCGGTGCCTTCATGGTCGCCGTCGCGGGCGCCGGCTTCATGGTCATCGGCGCGCTGATCGGTGGCCTGCTGGCCTGAACAGCCGCGCCTTGCGGCGCATTGAACTGAATCATCCGGCAGGAAGTTTGCTGCGGCTGCCGGGCCCTGGTCCGCATCGCGGATCGCGTCGAAGCCGATCCGGAAGCGCCCGATGCTCAAGAAGCTGTTGCTGCTGCTCGTCCTGCTGGCCGTGATCGGCGTGGCCGGCTACGCGGTGTATCGCGCCGCGCAGCTGCAGCCGCGCGAGGCACCACCGCCGGCCGCCGCGCTGATCGCCGTCGATCGTCCGGCCGTGGCCCAGCGCCTGTCCGAAGCGCTGCGCATCGCCACGGTATCGAACGCCGATGGCGCTGCTACCGATCACGCCGCCTTCGATTACTTCGCCACGTTTCTCAAGGCGCGCTTCCCGCTCACGCACGACAAGCTCAAGCCCGAAACCATCGGCCGCCACGCCCTGCTCTACACCTGGGCCGGCAGCCGACCCGAGCTCGCGCCCGTGCTGCTGGCGGCTCATCAGGACGTGGTGCCAGCCAGCGCCGAAGGCTGGACGCATCCGCCCTTCGAAGGTGCCATCGCCAGCGGCTCGGTCTGGGGTCGCGGCGCGCTCGACGACAAGAACAGCCTGGTCGCGATTCTCGAGGCCACCGAGGCGCTGATCGGCCAGGGCTTCGTGCCCGAACGCACGCTGCTGCTGGCCTTCGGCGACGACGAGGAAGTGGGCGGCAGCGGCGCGCAGGCCATCGCCGCCACGCTGGCCACGCGCGGCATCAAGGCGCAGTTCACGCTCGACGAAGGCGGGGCGGTGACGCGCGGCATCATCGCCGGGCTCGATCGTCCGGTCGCGTCATTGATGGCCGGCGAGAAGGGCTACCTGTCGGTGAAGCTGTCGCTGCAGGCCGACGGTGGCCACTCGTCGACGCCGCCGCCGCATACGGTGATCGGCCGCCTCGCGCGCGCCGTCGACCGGCTGGAGCGCCAGCCGATGCCGGCACGACTGATCGCGCCCATCGACGCCATGCTCGGCGAGCTCGCGCCCGAACTCGACTGGCCGGCGCGCATCGTCGTCGCCAATCGCGACTGGATGTCGCCGCTGCTGTTCGCGGTGCTGTCGCGCTCGCGCACCACCAACGCGCTGATCCGCACGACCACGGCGCCCACCGTGTTCAGGGCCGGCGACAAGGACAACGTGCTGCCCGCGAGCGGCGAGGCGGTGATCAACTTCCGCCTGCTGCCGGGCGATTCCATCGCCAGCGTCATCGAGCAGGTGCGCAGGACCATCGACGACGAGGGCATCAAGGTCGAGGCGCTCGAAGGCTTCAACAACGAAGCGCCGCCGGCATCCGACGTGCACGCTCCGGCTTATGCACTGATCGAGCGCTCCATCAACGAGGTATTCCCCGAGGCGCTGGTGGCCAGCGGCATCGTGCTGGGCGCCACCGACAACCGCCACTACGCCGCCGTGCGCGAACAGGGCTACAACTTTTCGCCGATGCCGTACACGAGCGACGACGAAGGGCGCATCCACGGCATCGACGAGCGCATCGGCATCGTCGACTACGAGCGCATGATCCAGTTCTACGCCCAGCTCATGCGCAACAGCCTGGCCGGCGGCGCGTGAACCCCAGCAGCCGCCTGCGCCTGCGCGTGAGCCCGAAGGCCGCGTCCAATCGCATCGGGGGCTGGCACGGCGAGGCGCTCAAGATCGCCGTCACC
>JALRLM010000531.1 GCA_023254435.1 Hydrocarboniphaga sp. | reverse complement strand
AGATCTCGACCACGCGGCCGCGCGGCACGCCGCCGATGCCCAGCGCGGCGTCGAGCGTGATCGAGCCGGTGGAGATCACCTCGACTTCCGGGCGCTGGTCGGTGCCCATGCGCATGACGGTGCCCTTGCCGAACTGCTTGTCGATCTGGGAAAGGGCGGCTTCGAGGGCTTTTCTACGGTTCTCGTCCATGGGGTCTCGTCGCGGGCGCGGGGCCTGCCGGGTGAAGGGATGAGGGTGGGCGGCGCGCCGCAGGGTGCAGCGCTCAGGCGCGTCGCCGGATGCGGCTCAATTGTCCCATAGATCGAGTTGGGGAGCGTGACTGGTGCCTCGTCCGCTCAGTGCCCAGCGCCCCAGTTCGGCATAAAACGAGACGCCGTCCGCAGTCGTCTGGGTCTGCAGCAGCACGAAGTCGCGGACCGGCCAGTCCAGCGGCGGGACCGGCCGCTGTGGCAGATCGCGTTGCGCGCTGTAGATCAGCGTCAGATGGGGCGTGAGTCGGCTGCCCATGAGCGGCACGCCCTGCTGCTTGAGCCCGTCGCGCAGTTCGCGCCAGAGCTGCTTGAGCGGCTCTGGCGTCGATGCGCAGCCCAGCCACCAGGGCACGTGATCCTTGAGCGGAAAACTGCCGGCCTGGTCGATGCGCAGTTCGAAGGGTGCCGCACGCAGGTGTCCGGCGGCGGCCTGGGCCTTGGCGATCCAGGCACTTTCGGCCGTCGTCGTCGCCCCGATGGCGTGCAGCGTCAGGTGGTAGCGCCCGCTGTCGAACCAGCGTCCGGGTGTTGGGTGTTGTCCGCGCAGCAGGTCGCGGCGCTCGACCAGTCCACCCAGCGTGGCGGCGTCGGGCACCAGGGCGAAGAACAGGGTCACGCCAGCGCGCCGGTGCGGCGTGCCAGTCCCAGCAGGGCCTGCCGGGCGGCGGCCTGCCGGATCGCCATGCGGTCGCCGTCGAAGCGGTAGCCCGTCGCGACGGTCGCGCCGCCGCCGGCCCAGGCGATCCACACCGTGCCGACCGGCTTGTCGGGGCTGCCACCGCCGGGGCCGGCGATGCCGCTGATGGCCAGCGTCCAGTCCACGGGCGCGCGCCCAAGCAGGCCTTCGGCCATGGCGATCACGCAGGCCTCGCTGACCGCGCCCTGCGTCGCCAGCACCGATTCGGGTACGCCGAGCAGCTGCTGCTTGGCTTCGTTGCTGTAAGTAACAAGCCCTCGCTCGAACCAGGCCGAGCTGCCGGCGAGGTCGGTCAGCCACTGCGCGATCAGACCGCCCGTGCACGATTCGGCTGTTGCGAGCCGCGTATGGGACTTAACTAACTGCTGGGCAAGTGAAGCCACGAGCTGATAGGTTTCGATCTGCGTCATCCGGTTTTGCTTGTGGTACGAATGCATCAATGGGAGAGAGAAGCTGGAACGCAAACGGATATGTGGCTTACGTTTTGCTACGGAAGCGGCCTATCACGTTACGCTCTGTTTCACGGTATCGGACTTTTGGAGTAAAAGTCGGCCTCCGTGGTGAGCGTAAACCCTAAAATTGAGAATTGGAGAGGTCGAGGCTATGGCTGAACGCCTATCGCTTCACGGCCGCCGCAGTGCGTTGAATCCGGGTCAGGACCGGGTTCGTCCGGCCGCCCCCCGGCGGCGGGCTCGCCTGCGCGACGCTCGCGTCTGGGGTGACAATGCGCAAGATGTCCAGGCCGGGCAGGACGAGGCAGCCGCCCAGGCCCTGCGGGGGATTCTGCACACCGCCACCGAACTGCTCGGTGCGCGCCGAGGTTTTCTGCTGACCTGCAACGATGCGGGCGTACTCGAAGTCGCCTGTACCCGCGAAATCCGTCCGACCGAGGTCATGGACCTCGTGCTGACGCAGGCCGCGCTGGTCGTGCGCACCGTGCTGCGCGAATGCCAGCCGGTCGCCGCCGATGAGCTCGGACGCGCCTTCCGTGTCGAGGGCGGCGCCCGTGATTCGCGCCAGGCCGCCATTTTCTGCATGCCGCTAGATCTGGGGCATCACCGTTCCGGTCTGTTCTGCGCTCTGCGTGACGGCGATCCGGCCGTGATCGGCGCTCTGGATCTGGAGATCCTGCACGGTCTCTGCGACCAGGCCTCGCTGGTTATCGGCGCGTCGTCGGCCTGCACCGCCTTGGCGCAGCTCGAAGCCAGCCTCAAGGGCACATCCGGCGCGCCCCGTCGGCTGACCTGAGCGGTTCGATGGAAACACCGGTTCCGCCCCTGGCATCCGCGCTCGGGGCGATCTCGGACGCCAATCCCGAGGACTACCGCGAAGCGGTGCTGCGCCAGGTGCGGGCGCTCACCGAGGACAACCAGCGCCTGTTCCAGTCCGCGCTGCGCAGCGAAAAGCGCTTCCGCATGCTGGCCAAGGCGGTCTGGAAGATCCAGGAAGACGAGCGTCGCCGCCTGGCGCGCGATCTGCACGACGACATCGGCCAGACCCTGACCGCGCTGGCCAACCAGCTGCAGCGCATCGCCGACGACGCTCACGCCCACGACAACGTCGGCCTCAAGAATCGCCTGGCCGATGCGCTCGAAATTACCCGGGGCGCACTGCGCGACACGCGCGAGCTGTCGCGCCTGCTGCGCCCCACGCTGCTCGACGACCTGGGCCTGGAGGCCGCGCTGCAATGGCTGGCGCGCACGCTGTCCGAGCGCAGCGGACTGGCCATGGAGTGCAGCTCGACACTGGGCGAGCAGCGGCTGTCGGCCGATCTCGAGACCCTGGTGTTCCGCATCACGCAGGAGGCCTTGACCAACGTGATCCGCCACAGCGGCGCGTCCGAGGCGCAGGTACGGCTCATGCGTGTGGGAAACCTGTTGCGCTTGCAGGTTTCGGACGATGGCCAGGGTTTCGACGCCGCCGAGCTCAACAATCCCGACAAGGCTGGCGACAGCATCGGCGTGCGCGGCATGCGCGATCGCGCCGAACTGTTCGGTGGCCGGCTCGAGATCAAATCCGCGCTGGGTATGGGAACTCGTGTCACCCTGGTGGTTCCGGTGGACCCGGAAGATGAGCTGCAGGCCGCAAAAACCGGAGGGTAAGGCGACAGTATGGCGATACGTTTGCTGGTGGCCGACGATCACACGATCGTTCGGCAGGGCTTGGTTTCGATGCTCGAAGAGACCGGCGAGTGCGAGGTGGTGGCGCAGGCGGCCGATGGTGCCGAGGCCGTCGAGCTGGCGATGAAAACCTATCCCGACGTGGTCGTGACCGACCTGTCGATGCCGCGCCTGTCGGGGCTCGAGGTGGTCAAGCGCGTGCGCGAGAAGCTGCCCAACACCAAGGCGCTGGTGCTGACCGTGCACGAGGAAGAGGAATACATCCTGCCGATCATCCGCGCCGGCGCCTCGGGCTTTCTGAACAAGGACACCTCGGTGTCCGACCTGATGACGGCGATCAAGACCATTCACTCGGGCCAGGCGTACTTCGGCCCGCGTGCGGCCAAGGCGCTCGCCGATCAGCATCAGCGTCCGCGCGAGGTGGGCCTCGATCCCTACGACACGCTGACCGCGCGTGAGCGCGAGACCTTTCACCTCGTGGTCGAAGGCAAGACCACCAAGGAAATCGCGCAGATTCTCGACATCGGCGTCAAGACCGCCGAAAACCATCGTGCGCGCATGATGGAAAAGCTGGGCCTGCGCAACACCGCCGAAGTGGTGCGCTACGCCGCCCGCAAGGGCCTGCTGTCGTAGTCTCGGCGTTTTAGCGTCGCCAGGGAGGCGGGCCATGAATCCATTCGAGATGGTGGTGCTGATCGTCGTCACCGTCAGCATCGCCGGTGTTTTGCGCACGCGCTTCAAGCAGCAGGATGGCAAGCCGCGTGTCGATGACGAGCAGGCCCGGCGCCAGGACGCGCGCATCGCTGCGCTAGAAGAGCGCGTCAAGGCGCTCGAGGCCGTGGTGGGCGACGCGCAGTACGAACTGCGCCGCCAGTTTCGTGATCTGGGCGCTCAGGATCTCAAGTCGGGCACCCCGCCGAACTGACCGGCCGCTGCCATCCCGACGTGAATCTCGTCCTCGGCTGCATCCTCGCCTACATCGTTTCGCAGCTGTTCTTCGCGTTCTGGTTTTCGCGCCGCGTCCGCACTGAATCGGACTACCTGCTCGCGGGCCGCAGCCTGGGTCCCTGGCTCGGTACCTTCAGTGTGTTCGCCACCTGGTACGGCGCCGAGACCTGCATCGGTGCGGCCGGCGAGGCCTATTCGCAGGGCATCTCGGGCGTGCTGGCCGATCCTTTCGGCTACACGCTGGGCGTCGTCATCTTCGGCCTGTTCTTCGCCGCCAGCCTGTGGCGGCGTGGCCTGGTGACGATGGCCGACCTGTTCCGAGATCGCTACGGCGCCGGCGTGGAGCGCGTGTCGGCCCTGGTGATGATTCCGACTTCGGTGATGTGGGCTGCCGCGCAGATTCGCGCCTTCGGCCAGGTGCTGGCTTCGGTCAGCGAATTCGGCCTGCTGGCGGCCATCACCATCGCCGCCGTGGTCGTCGTGGCCTATACCGCCATCGGTGGCATGTGGGCCGACGCCATCACCGATCTCGTACAGGGCCTGGTGCTGATCGCCGGCATCGTCGGGCTGTTCGTGGTGTTCGTGCTCATCGGCGGGTTCGATGCGCTGGCCGCACAGCCGCCACAGCGCTTCGATCCCCTGCACGCGCGCACACCACTCGATGCGCTGGAAACGCTGGCGATTCCGATCTTCTCCACCATCGCCGCGCAGGAGCTGGCTTCGCGCGCGCTGTCGATGCGCGGAGCGCAACTGGCGCGCAGCGCCACCGTGGGCGCGGGTTTCATGTATCTGGCGCTGGGGCTGTTGCCCGTGGTCATCGGCCTCGGCGCGGCGAACTACATCGGCGCGGACCGCGATCCCGAGCAGACGCTGTCGCTGTTCGCGCAGCAGCAATTGCCCTTGCCGCTGTACATCCTGTTTCTCGGCGCGCTGGTTTCGGCCATCCTGTCGACGCTGTCGGGCGCGCTGCTGGTGGCCGGTTCACTGCTGGCGCACAACTTCGTTACGCCGTTGCTGGCGCCGCGCTTTCCGCACTGGGGCGAGGGCGGCAAGCTGAAGCTCGATCGCGCGGCCGTGGTGTTCTTCGGCATCGTCGCCTATGCCATCGCGCTGGGCAGCGACAGCATCTACGAACTCGTGCAGCAGGCTTCTGCGCTGGGTTCGTCGGGTGTGCTGGTGCTGCTCGTTTTCGGCCTGTGGACGCCGCGTTTCGGCCATGCGCCGAGTGCCTACGCCGCGCTGCTGCTGGGCACCGTCACCTATCTGATCGGCGCCGACTGGCTGCAGATGGAATCGCCCTATCTGCTGTCGCTGGCGCTCGCGCTGCTGGGTTATCTCGTGGCCGTGCCGTTCGGACGGCGCCTGCCGGCTTCGCGCATCGTCGCCTGACGGCTCAGTATTTGACGCTGCAGCCGTAGGGCCGCGTCACCGGCTGACTCACGGGCTTGCCGGCCAGTGCTTCGCCGAGCGCGACTTTCACGTAGTTCTTCGACCTGGGAATGTCGGCGGCATCGGCGCTGGGCGTGTCGTCGATGCCGCCGGCATAGATCAAGGTGCCCTTGGGGTCGATGATGAACAGGTGCGGCGTGGTCCTGGCGTCGTAGAGCCGGCCGACCTTGCCCTGCTCGTCGAGCAACACCAGGGACGGCGAAGCCGCGCGCTGCTCGGTCAGCTGCCTGGCCTGCGCGGCGTCGACATGTCCCTGCTTGCCGGGCGCCGACGAAACGACGGACAGCCAGGTCACGCCCGCTACCTGCGCTTCTTTCTGCAAGGCCTGCATGTTGCCGCTGTCGTAATGCTTGCGCACGAAGGGGCAGTCGGCGTTGGTCCATTCCAGCACCACGAACCGGCCCTGGTAGTCGGCCAGCGCATGCGTTCTGCCGTCGCTGCCAGTGGCGTTGAATGCGGGCGCGGGCTCGCCCACCCTGGCGGCATCGGCACTCTGGACGAGCAGGCTGGCGATCAGGCCGGCGCTGGCGCCGAGGATGCGGATGGAGCGCATGCGAATGCCTTTTCCTTCGAGACGAGCGGGATCAATCGCCGCCGACGGCCTGCGCGACGAGTTCGGGCGTCAGCACCTGCGGCAGCACGCGAGGCGGTTCGCCGCCGACCGACACCAGGTACAGCGGTACACCGCTGCGCTGATAGCGTCCCAGTGCGGCCGTTATTTCGGGATCGGCGCGCGTCCAGTCGGCCGCCAGTGCGACGACCTCGCGCTGGGCGAACGCGTCGAGCACGGTCTGCGAGCGCAGTGCGATGCGCTCGTTGACCTTGCAGGTCAGGCACCAGTCGGCCGTGAAGTCGACGAACACGGTTTTCTTCTGCGCGATCAGCTCGGCCAGGCGCGCGTCGGAATAAGGCTCCCAGCCGATGGCGGTCTCGGCCTTGCTGCCGGTCGGCAGTGCCTTGAGCAGCGGATGAAACAGCAGCGCCACCGCGCCGGCCAGCGCGACCAGGCCCAGCAGATGCGAGGCGCGCCGCTGCGTCTGCCCGATCAGCCATAGGCCGAAGCCCAGCGTGACGACGCCGACCAGGGCCAGCGCCATGCCGTTGCGATCGGTGAGCCCCCCGAGCACCCACAGCAGCCACACGGCGGTCAGATACAGCGGGAAGGCCAGCACCTGCTTGAGTCGTTCCATCCACAGTCCGGGCTTGGGCAGCCAGCGGGCCAGCGCGGGCACGAAGCCCAGCAGCAGGAACGGCGCGGCCAGGCCCAGTGCCAGCGCCAGGAACACGCTCAGCGACACCAGCGGCGGCTGCGTCAGCGCATAGCCCAGCGCCCCGCCCATGAACGGCGCCGTGCAGGGGCTGGCGACGACCACCGCGAGCACGCCGGTAAAGAACGAGCCCGGCAGCCCCGACTGCGAGGCCAGACCTTGTCCGGCACCCATCCAGCGCGTGCCGAACTGCACCAGGCCCGACAGCGACAGGCCCAGTGCGACCATCACGTAGACCAGCAGGCCGACGAACAGCGGCGACTGCAGCTGAAAGCCCCAGCCCAGCGCCGCTCCGCCGGCGCGCAGGCCGATCAGCGCGCCGGCCACCACCAGAAAGCTCGAGATCACGCCGACGGTGTAGGCCAGTGCATGCAGGCGCTGCGTGCGCGGCGATTCGTGCTGCGCCTTCATCACCGACAGCGCCTTGAGCGACAGCACTGGGAACACGCAGGGCATCAGGTTGAGGATCAGGCCGCCGACGAAGGCCAGGCCCAGCGCCAGCCACAGGCTCGGCGGCGCGGTGTCGCCGGCACCCGAAGCGCCGCCGGTGCTCGCGCCGATCGGTGCGACGCTGCCCGGCGCTGCGGTGAGTTCGAACACCTGCGCCTGCTCGCCCTCGCCGAGCACGAGCACGCCCGACACCGACTCGGGTGCTTCGATGAAGTAATCCGACACGGGGCGCGCCAGGCTCCATTCGCGGCCGTTCCAGGCCTGGCGCGGCTGGGCGGAGTGCGCGATCAGATCGTTGGCGTAGGGGTAGAAATGCGCGTCGAGGCTGTTGCCCGGCAGCGCATCGGTGGCCAGGCGAAATTCCTGTCCTTCCACCATGAAGCGGGCGCCGAACGGTGCCGGCTGCGGCAGCGTCGTCAGGGTCCTGGCGAACGCCGACTGTTGCGCCGGATCGGCCTCGGGCGTGACGCCTGCGGCTACCACCGGCAGGCTCAGGCTCAGCTCGGCCTTGCCCGGAATGCAGACGTCGGCGCAGACCAGCCATTCGGCGCGTGCGCTCAGCGTCAGCGGCGACGCCACACCGTCGGCCAGCGTCAGCGTGAACGGCAGCAGTGTGTTCTCGCCGTAGCCGTAGTTGGTCAGGTCGCCCAGCGAGTGCTCGTGCGGATAGGGCCATTGCAGTTCGCCGGCGCCCACGCCCTCTGGCAGCTGAGGCCAGATCAGTTTGGTGGGCAGGCCCGAGTCGCCCGGATTGCGCCAGTACACGTGCCAGCCGTTTTCGGGCTCGATGCGCAGGGCCAGGCGGTTGTCGCCGACCGCGAGCGCGCGGTTCTGTGCCACGAGTTCGACTTCGATGTGGTCGGAGCGGACCGGCGCTGCCTGGGCGGCGGGCAGCAGCAGGCCGGCGGCCAGCACACCGGCGAGTGAGCGCAGCATCTTGTTCATTGGCATCCGAGGGAGGCGGGCGCGGCGAGCGACCGCAAAACGGGAGTTCGCGCATGATAACGACAAGCTCCTATGGCTCCGCGTTCCATGCGCTCACCGTCGTCGCCGCTCCGCTGGCTTGCGTTCGCCCTTCTGGTGCTGGCGAGCGGCCCCTGCGTGGCGGCCGATTCGATGCGCTGTGGTTCGCGGCTGGTGTCGGTGGAGGCGCGGGCGGCCGAGCTGCTCGCGGTCTGCGGCGAGCCGGCCTATCGCGACGTGTGGGGGCAGCCCGTCGCACCTTCGCTGGACTACGTCGCCGAAGTCGAGGAGTGGACTTATGACTTCGGCCCTTCGCAGCTGTTGCGCATCGTGCGGTTGCGCAATGCGCGCGTGGTGGCCATCGACGCCGAGGGCTATGGATTCACACGCCCGGGCGATGGCGCGCCGCCGCGTAGCTGCGCACCCGAGACGATCGCGACCGGCCTGTCCAAGTACCGTCTGCTGCGGCTGTGCGGCGCACCGCTCACGCGCAGCCTGCGGCAGGGATTCCGACCCGGCTATGCGCCGGGCGATCCGCGCTATCGGCCGGGCCTCTACTCGGCGGTCTACCAGGAAGAGTGGGTCTACGACCTGGGTCCGCGTTACTTCATGCGCGTGGTGACGATCGAAAACGGTCGCGTGAGTTCGGTGGAGAACGGCGGTCGCGGCGCCTCGCCCTGAGTGGCGTGCGCGGGCGGCGCTCAGGCCCGATAATGGCGAACGGAATCAAGGCGCCATGCGGCGCCGGGATGGCCGTCGATAACGACCGATAACGAGATCCTAGCGTCATGACCGATACCGCTGGCAACAGCCGTCCGAACCCCCTGGGTTTCACCGTGTTCCTGACCGGCCTGTCCGGCGCGGGCAAGTCGACGCTGGCGCAGCATCTGGTCACCTCGATCGAGGAAGCGCACAAGCGCCCGGTGACGCTGCTCGACGGCGACGTGGTGCGCGAAATGCTGTCGTCGGGGCTCACGTTCAGCAAATCCGATCGCGATCTCAACATCCGCCGTATCGGTTACGTGGCCGCCGAAGTCACCCGGCATGGCGGCATCTGCGTGTGCGCGGCGATCGCGCCGTATCGCGCCTCGCGTGACGAAGCGCGGCGCCGCGTGGAGCGCTATGGCCGCTTCTACGAAGTGCACGTGTCGACGCCGCTCACCGTCTGCGAGCAGCGCGACACCAAGGGACTGTACGCGCGCGCGCGCCGCGGAGAGGTCAAGGGATTCACCGGCGTGGACGACCCCTTCGAGCCGCCGCAGGCGGCCGAACTGAGCATCGACACGAGTCGGACCAAGCATTCGGACGCGGTGCAGCGCATCGTCGAGCGCCTGCGCAACGACGGCCTGCTGCTCTGAGGCGCAGCGTCGGCGGCGCTGCGATCCGCCGGTCGGGGCGGCACCGCAGTGAACGATTGTTCCGTGGCGGCGGTCCGTCTTCCTTCATGATGTAGCACGCGCCCGCAGTCGCGCGGGCAGGAACGGGCAGGAGCGGATTTGGCCATCGGAGGGCAGGCGTGAAGGCGGCGACCCCCAATTACGACGTCGTGCTGTTCGGCGCGACGGGCTTCACCGGAACCCTGGTTGCGGATTACCTGGCACGTCGTCCCGGCAAGCAGCCGCGCTGGGCCATCGCCGGGCGCAACATGCACAAGCTCGAGGCCCAGCGCGACCAGCTCGCCAGGGTCGACGCCGCGTTGGCGGATCTGCCGATCCTGCATGCCGACACCTCCGATCCCGAGTCGATGCGCTCGCTGGTGCGATCCACGCGCGTGGTGATCAGCACCGTCGGCCCCTACATCCGTCACGGCGAGCCGCTGGTGGCGGCCTGTGCCGAGAACGGCACCGACTACGTCGACCTGACCGGCGAGCCCGAATTCGTCGATCTCATGTGGCTGCGCTATCACGACAAGGCGCGCGCCAGCGGCGCACGCATCGTCAACTGCTGCGGCTTCGATGCGATTCCACACGACCTGGGCGTCTACTACACGGTGCAGAAGCTGCCCGAGGGCGTGCCCGTGAAGGTCGATTCCTACCTGCGCGCGGGCGGACGCCTGTCGGGCGGCACGCTGAGTTCGGCCGCCACCGTGCTGTCGCGCTGGCGCGAATACAACGAGGTACGCCGCGAGCGTCAGCGGCGCGAAGGCCGGCCCGTGGATCGCCGCATCACGCACACGCACAGCCGCCTGCGCTACGACCGCCAGCTGCAGAGCTGGGTGCTGCCGGCGCTCAATATCGATCCGCAGATCGTGCTGCGCTCGGCCGCGGCCGACGAGTGCTATGGCAGCGAATTCCGCTACGGGCACTATCTGCAGCTCAAGAACCTGCCCATGCTCGGCGCTGTCGTCGGCGGTGTTGCCGCGCTGGCGGTGGCCTCGCAGATCAAGCCGGTGCGCCGGCGCATCACCTCGCTGGCCAACAAGGGCGTCGGCCCGTCCGAGAGCGAGCGCGCCGAAGGCTGGTTCTCGGTGCGCTTCGCCGCCTGCGGCGGCGGCAAGAAAGTGTTCACCGAAGTCAGCGGCGGTGATCCGGGCTACGGCGAAACCGCGAAGATGCTGGCCGAGTCGGCGCTATGCCTGGCTTTCGATCGCCTGCCGTCGCGGCCTGGTGTGCAGACGCCGGCGCATGCGATGGGCAAGCCGCTGATCCGTCGCCTGCAGACGGCCGGCATCCGTTTCGACGAGATCGAGCCCTTCGTGGGCGCTGCGGACAACGCGAAGGCGTGATGATGAAAACGATGGCTTCGATCTGGCTGATGCTCGGCGCGCTCTACGGCCTGCTCGGCGTGGTG
This sequence comes from Hydrocarboniphaga sp., assembly GCA_023254435.1. Lineage (GTDB taxonomy): Bacteria > Pseudomonadota > Gammaproteobacteria > Nevskiales > Nevskiaceae > Hydrocarboniphaga. The sequence continues at coordinate 4,730 of JALRLM010000531.1, read as the reverse complement.
TTCGGCGCCTTCGGTGCGCATGCGCTGCGCGCGCGCCTGTCGGCCGAGATGCTGGCGATCTGGCGCACCGCGGTGGAATACCAGTTCTATCACGCGCTGGCGCTGGGCCTGATCGGCCTGCTGCTGCGCCAGGCTGGCGCCAGTCGCCTGCTCGACGCCGCCGGCGCCTGTTTCGCGCTGGGCGTGCTGATCTTCTCGGGCAGCCTCTACGTGCTTGCGCTCAGCGACCTGCGCGTACTCGGCGCGATCACGCCGATCGGCGGACTGCTGTTCATCATCGGCTGGGCGCTGTTGCTGATCGCCGCGATGCGCTGAGCGCGCAGGCGGCGATGGTCGGTCAGCTCTTGCCGAGCGCCTTGACGAGCCGATCGGCCAGCTGAGCGGCCGCCTTGTCGCCCAGCGTGGTGACCTGTGCGTTGAGCGCGAACAGATCCTGGCGCAGCTGATCGATGAGGCCGTTCTGGCGCGCCAGCACCTGGTTGAATTCCAGTCGCAGCCCGGCCGTCTCGGCCTGCACGAGCGCACGCAGCGCGTCGGTCTCGACGAATGCGGGCGAGTCGCTCGTGGTCGCGGTCGGTGCGACGACATCGGTCTCGATGGGCTCGACAGGTGGTTCCTCGAACGCCGCTGTGTTCGTCACAACCGGCTCGGGCTCGACTGCGGCCTCGATCGGCGCCTGCGGCGCTTCGGTGGTCGCGGTCCCGTCGCCGCCCTCGTGAGCGACGGGCGATGCGTGGAATGCGGTGTCGTCCTCCTGCAGGCCTTCGGGCGGCGTGCCCAGCAAGGCCACGATGTCGCTCATCGAAATCGGTTTCTCGATCACGGCCGCAGCGCCGCTGGCCAGTGCGGAATCGATGAAGCCGCTGGGCTCGTCGGCGATGCATAGCACGATCGGCACGCCCTGGCCGCCGGGCTGATCGCCCAGGGTGTTGATGAGCAGGCGCGGTTCGACCTCGTGCAGGCGGTAGTCGACGAAGATCAGGTTGGGCTTTTCGGTCTGCAGCAGCTGCAGGGCTTCGGCCATGGTCGAGGCCGACCTGGAGTGCCAGCGCAGGCGATCCAGATAGCGGCTCAGGATGAATCGGGCCGAAGGCGAGTCGTCGATGATGAGAGCGAGCAGGTCACTCATGGCAGCACTCGTGCAGCGGTGGCGGGCTTGGGCGTCATGATCTCGAACACGGGCGAGGCTGGCAGCATCGTGCAGGTGTGTCAGGTCGGGATGTGGGCAAAGACTCCCACACTGTACGTTGTCACGCGGCTTCCGTGATGGGAGAAAATAGGGGATGCAGATCGGTCCTCACCTCATTTCGCCCGCCGTCGTTCTGGCTCCCATGGCCGGAGTCACGGACCGGCCTTTCCGCAGTCTGTGCCGGCGCCTCGGCGCGGGGCTGGTGGTATCGGAGATGACCACCTCCGATCCGACGCTGCTGCACACCGAGAAGTCGCGCCTGCGACGCGAGCACGGCGGCGAATCCGAGCCCATCAGCGTGCAGATCGCGGGCTACGATCCGCAGATGATGGCCGACGCCGCGCGCTTCAACGTCGAGCATGGCGCGCAGATCATCGACATCAACATGGGTTGTCCGGCCAAGAAGGTGTGCAAGGTCGACGCGGGCTCGGCGCTGATGCGCGACGAGGCGCTGGTCGAGCGCATCCTGCGCGCGGTGGTCGGCGCGGTGAACGTTCCGGTCACGCTCAAGATCCGCACGGGTTGGGCGCGCGCGCATCGCAACGGCGTCGCCGTGGCCCGCATCGCGCAGGACTGCGGCATCGCCGCGCTGACCGTGCATGGACGTACGCGCGAGGATCATTACGAAGGCCTGGCCGAGTATGAAACGCTGAGCGAAATCCGTCGTCGACTGACGATTCCGCTGATCGCCAACGGCGACATCGACTCGCCGCGGAAGGCACGAGCAGTGCTCGACGCCACGGGCGCCGACGCAGTCATGATCGGTCGCGCTGCCTTGGGACGGCCATGGATCTTCCGCGAGATTTCGTATTACCTCGAAACCGGTCGCGAGCTGGCACCGCCAACGCGCTTCGAACTGCGCCAATGGCTGCTCGAGCACGTCGATGCCTTGCATGCGTTCTATGGCGAGCGGCGTGGCGTACGCGTGGCACGCAAGCATATTCAGTGGTATTGCCAGGCTGGCGGTGTCGAGGCCGATGCGCTGGCGGCGTTCTGGGCTTCGATCAACCGCGTCGACGATGCGGCGGAGCAGCGAGCGCGCGTCGATGCGTTCTTCAGTGCGGAGCCTTCGCTGCTGGCCGCCTGAACGACGGGCAAAAAGAAGGGCGCATCGGAACCCGACGCGCCCTATCGGACGGCTGGCTTCAAACCGCAGGCGGCGTGATCGCCTCGACAACCTTGGCGGCCTTCTTGGAGGCTTTCTTGGCTGCCTTCTTGGCCGTCTTAACGGCCTTCTTGACTGCCTTCTTCACGCCCGCTTTCTTGACTGCCTTCTTCGCAGTCTTCTTTGCGGTCTTCTTGACTGCCTTCTTGGCAGTCGCCTTCTTCGCGACTTTCTTGACGGCCTTCTTGGCGGGTGCCTTCTTGGCGGTCTTCTTCGTCACTTTCTTGGCAACCTTCTTGGTGGCTTTCTTCGCCGCCTTCTTGGTGGCCTTCTTCGCAGCAGCCATATCAACCTCCTTGGGAGATAGAGAAGCGTGTGCGAACACGACAATCGTGGTCGTCAACCCGCCACGGCCCATAGTGTCATCGCAACTGTCAAAGCACAAGATGTAGTGAGCGACTGAAAGTCAATAGCGCGCAAAAATTTTCGTTCGGGTCAATCCTCGGCGAGACGCTGCGCGATGATTCCGAGAACCTGGCGATTGAATACGAGCCCCATGTGGCTGCCTTGCACTTCGACGCTTTCGGTGTGCCCGGCTGGCGTTTCGAGCGCGCACGACCACGTTACGATGCCGTCGCTGCGCGTGTAGATCGCGGTGCACGGAACCGGCGGCGGCGTCTGCCTGCGAATGAATCCTTCGACGTCGGTCTTTACCGGCTTGCCGCGGTTGGCGATGCGAAACAGCGTGACCATGTTGTTGGCGTCGGGATGTCCGTTGATCGGCGAACCCAGCGTGATCACGCGCTTGACCAGCTGCGGCTGATGGCGCGCCATCTCGCGCGCGAACACGCCGCCCAGGCTCCAGCCGACCAGGCTCGTCGGCGCGTCGTAGCGTTCGTACAACTGTTCGAGACGGCGCACGAGTCCGGTCTTGACCTTGCTGCGCATGCCCAGGTTGGTACCGTGTCCCCAGCCGTAGGCATCGAAGCCCAGCTTCTCGAGCGCACGACGCATCGGCAGTGTGGCGACGTCGTGCGTGCCGAAGCCCGGAATGATCATGACGGGCTGTCCCTTGCCGCGTTGCAGACCCTTAAGACTGGGGCCCATTAGGCTGAAGCGTGCGGCTTCGGCCAGTGCGCGCGATTCCAGCGCGAGCAGTCGCAGCGAGGGTGCTTGAAGCTGGGGCAGTTCGGGCTCTTTCATGGCGGCCTTGTTGTCGGTGACGATCGGCTTTCTTGTTCGCTTCGTTGTCGTGCCGTCGCGTTCCTCGACGCCGGCGTGATCGCGAGTGTAGTCGCATCGCAAGCGCTTGCGGATCATCCGCTGCTTGCGTCGCGAATGTCGCATCGATAGACTCCGCCGCCATTCCCTTTCGATGCGCGTCTTTCGCCCACGATCGCAGCAATGAATTCGATTATTACCCTCCTCGTCGTCGTACAGGTCGTCGTTACCGACGCGCCGTAGGGGGCTGTTTGACGTTGTAACCCAACCCCCGCCGGCGCAACCGGCGGGGGTTTTTCGTTGTATCGGTTCTCTCGCCGGTTTCGCCTCAAGCGGGTCCATCGCTCAGAAGGATCTCGAGATGAAACTCAAAATGACCGGCGCCCAGCTCATCGTGCAATTGCTCGAAGCCCAGGATGTCGAGATCGTCACCGGCATTCCGGGTGGTGCGCTGCTGCCGCTCTATGAGGCGCTGGGCGGCGACACGCGCTTGCGCCATGTGCTCGCGCGTCACGAGCAGGGCGCCGGCTTCATCGCGCAGGGACTCGCACGTGCCGGCGGTCGCGCTGCCGTGTGTCTGGGTACCTCGGGTCCGGGCGCGACCAATCTGGTCACCGCCATTGCCGACGCCAAGCTCGACTCCGTGCCGCTGGTCTGCATCACCGGGCAGGTGCCGCAGCATCTGATCGGCACCGATGCCTTCCAGGAAGTGAAGACCACGCACATCGTGGAGACGATCACCAAGGCCAACTTCCTCGTGCGTTCGGCCGCCGAGCTGATCGACCTGATTCCCGAGGCCTTCCGTATCGCCGAAACCGGGCGGCCCGGTCCGGTGCTGGTCGACGTGCCCAAGGACGTGCAGCGTGAACTGGTCGAGATCGACGTGCAGAAGCTGCCGCGCCGCGAGGCGCGTCTCTGCGATGTGCCCGACGACGACGCCATCGCGCTGGCGGCCGCGCTGATCGCCCGTGCGCGCAAGCCGGTGCTGTATCTCGGTGGAGGCGTGGTCAAGAGCGGTGGCTGGGACATTGCGCGCGAGCTCGCCGAACGTGGCGATCTGCCGACCACGACGACGCTGATGGCGCTCGGCGCGTTGCCCAGCGATCACGAGCTCAACATCGGCATGCTGGGCATGCACGCGGCGCGCAGCACCAATCTGATCATCGACGAATGCGAGCTGCTGATCGCCGTGGGAGCGCGCTTCGACGATCGTGC
>JALRLM010000343.1 GCA_023254435.1 Hydrocarboniphaga sp. | reverse complement strand
AGGCGCGATAAGGCGTCGACAGCGGGCCTTCCAGGTCGAAGGTCACGGCGCGCGCGCCGCGATCGGCCAGGATGTCGCGCACGATGTAGGCGGCCTGCGCGCTCATCACCTGTCGCGATGGCGGCGATGCGCTGCCGTCGTCGTCGAGCCGCAGGCGCAGCGGCGATGCGCGGCCGTCGTTGGCCAGCGTGCGATAGGCGTTGGCCTGTTCGAGCAGGCTCACTTCGGCCGAGCCCAGCGCCAGCGAATACCCATAGAACTCGCCCGACTCGACCAGCCCGTCGACGTAGCCCAGCGCATTGAGGCGCTCGCGCAGGGCTTCGATGCCCGTGAGCATGAGCGTGCGCACGGCCGGAATGTTGAGCGAGCCCGCGAGCGCCGTGCGCACGCTGACCAGGCCCTGGTAGTCGTGCTCGTAGTTCTGCGGGCGATACAGCCCGGCGCCGGCCGCGAGTGCCACGGGCGAATCGTCGAGCAGCGAGGCGGCCGTGAGGATGCGGCGCTCGATCGCGAGGCCGTACAGAAAGGGCTTGAGCGTCGAGCCGGCCTGACGCAGCGCGCGTGCGCCGTCGACCTGCGCCGCGCGACTGTCGGGCCCGGCCGAGCCGACGTAGGCGAGCACGTCGCCACTGGCGTTGTCGACGACCACGGCGGCGCCGTCGCGCACGCCTTCGCCGCTCAGGCTGCGCAGCTGCATTCGCAAGGCCTGCTGCGACAGGCGCTGGATGCGCGCGTCCAGCGTGGAGCGCAGCCGTTCGCCGGGCTCGCGCAGCAGGCGGCGCGCGAGATGGGATGCGTCGTCGTGGCCCTGGTCGATGACGGCCGGGCGCGCGAGCGCGGCCAGCGCGACGGCGCGTTGCTCGTCGCAGGCCTGGCCGTCGGCGGGCAGTTGCGCGAGCGCGCAGCTGCGGCGCGCGATGGTCGCGGGCTGCGCCGTGGGCGAGGGCAGCAGCGCGATCAGCGTGCGCGCTTCGGCCAGACCGAGCGCGCGCGGCGGCTTGCCGAACAGCTGCGCGCTGGCCGCAGCGATACCCTGGTTTTCGCCGCGAAAGCTGACTTCGTTCAAATAGGCTTCGAGGACCTGTTCGCGCGTCCATTGTTCGCCGAGCTGTTTCGCCGCGCGCATCTGACGCAGCTTCTGCATCCAGCCCCGTCGCTGGCGCGTCGGTGCCAGCGCGTCGTCGAGCCGGGCGGCGAGCTGCATCTGCAGGGTGCTGGCGCCGCGTCGGGCGCGGCCCAGCAGGCGGTCGCGCAGCGCGCCCGCGATGGCCAGTGCGTCGACACCCTCGTGCGAGGCATAGCGCCGGTCCTCGGCGGCGATCAGCGTCTCGACGACGGCCGGCGAAATGTCGGCCAATGCGGTCCACTGCAGTCGGCGGTAGTGCAGGTTCATGCGCAGGGTCTGCAGCGGCTCGCCGTTGCGGTCGAGCAGCGTGGCTTCCGACGAGGCATAGGCCGCGCGCACGCTGTCGAAGCCGGGCAGCGCAGCGGGGCGTGTGATGCGCTCCAGTCGCAGCAGCGCGACCAGCGCGATGCCGCACAGCGTCAGTGCCATCATCCACGGCAGTGCACGCGTCCGCGTTCCGCGCATGCGCCGGTGCTCCGTCAGCGTCGGTTCCCGCTGCGGCGGGAATCCGGCGGAACGGGTGCGAAGCCCGTCATTTCCGTCGGTATGGGACTGAGCGAGGCAAGGCTCGCGACGGTGGCGATGCTCACTGCGACACCACGTCCACGATCGCATTGGGCGATTCGGCGTAACGCTCGGGTGCGTACATGGCTTCCACGCGCGTGGCCGGCATCGTGTAGCGGCCCGCGTTGTTGAAACGGATCGTGTACTCCGTGCTCGCCTTGCCCTTGGGCAGGTACTCGTAATAGGCGCGATAGGCGTCGAAGCGGCGCTCCTCGAAGGCCGGCCATGCATCGCCGCCTCGGGCTTCGCCCGACGCCAGCAGGGCCGAATCGCGGCCCAGCTGGCCGACGATGCTGGCGCCCGCGGGCACCGGATCGTCGACGACCACCCAGCCCATGTCGGCGCTGGCTTCGATCTCGATCCTGATGCGCGCGACGTCGCCGACGCTCCAGCGATCGGCCTGCTTGCGCTCCACCGCCACGATCTCGCGGCGGATGCGATAGCCGGCCGAGTAGGGCTCGCGCAGCGGCACGGCGGCGCGGCTCTGGATCAGCGCCCAGGGCGCACCGCTGCCGTCGTGGCTCAGCGACAGCGTCGTGTCGGAACTGCCGTCGACGGGCCAGGGCAGGTCGAGCGGCGCGGGATCGGGTTGCGCCGGTTCCGGCCACGCGGCCTGCTGCGTGTCGTCGCCCAGCTGTGCGCGTGTGCTGCCGCTCACGGGCGTGGCCTCGTAGCGCTGTGCGAAGCCGCGCAGCGCCAGCGCGCCCCAGGCGTTGGCCGTGGTCAGCGACCAGTGGCCGCGTCGCTGCAGGCCGATGCTGCCGCGCACCAGGCGCGGCAGATCGCCCTTGAAGCCGGCGTCGTCGAGCAGCGCGAGGATGGCGCGATTGGCGTCGACGTCGGGCGCGCTCATGAGCCACCAGGCCCAGTCGTCGCGCGTGTCGGCCAGGCTCAGCGTCGTGCCCTGCAGGTCGAGCCGGCCACGCAGCTGCGCCTGCGCATCGGCCAGGCGCTGCTCGCGGCGCGGCAGCTTGTCGAGACGCTGCAGGATGCCGATCCAGTCGATCAGCGCGGAGGTGGGCAGCAGCTGCGTCTCGACGTTGAGCGCGTCCAGCCATTCGGGTCTTGCGCGCTGGTAGCGGGCCAGCGCTTCGATGGCGGCGAGCCGGCGCGGCAGCAGAATACCGCTGGCCTGCGAATAGCCGCGCTGGATGCGGCCTTCGGCATAGCGCTGCAGGCCCGCGAGCATGCGTTCGCGCGTGGCTTCGGGAATCTCCCAGCCCGACACGTCGGACAGCTGCAGCAGGTAGGCCGTCAGTACGTCGCTGCCCGTGAGCCATTGCGCGGCGAAGTATCGGGCCAGGCCATCGTCGTCGAGCGCGGCCGGCAGCTGCTGCATGAGCGCGTCCCAGAGCGCGCGATCGTCGAGCGCAATGGCGCGCGAGGCGCGCTGCTCGTTGCAGGAGTAGGGATACGCGCTCATGTAGTCGCGCACGCCCGACAGGCTCGAGACCAGCGAGCGCGACAAGGCGACGCGAACGCCGCCGCTGGCGCGCTGGCGTTCGCGCAGCGCATCGGCCGGCGCGGCCACGGCGAGCTGCTGCGGCGCGTCGAGCTGCAGTAGCGTGGCCTGCTGGACGCGCAGCGGCGTGGCGGTACTCACCTGCTGGTTGACGCGCAGCGCATCGAGCAGATCGCCGTCCTCGCCGCTGGCGCTGATCGTCCATTCGAGTTCGCCGGTGCGTTCGGGCGCGGTGACGGCGAAGTGCAGCGTTTGCGCCGACTGCGCTGCCAGCTCGACCTGCTGCGGCGCGGGCGCGAGCAGCTCGGCGCCGCCGACTGGTTTCAGCGCGGCGCTCACGGTGATCCTGCGTGTCGCGTCGCCGGTATTGCGCAGCGTGAACGGCGCGGAATAGGCATCGCCCGAGCGCACCAGCGGCGGCAGGCCCGACAACAGTTGCACGTCCTGCGTGGTGCGCACGCTGGCGTGTCCTTCGCCGAAGCGATCGGCGCCGGCGCTGGCCACGGCGGTGAAGCGGAATGCGCTCAGCGCGTCGTTGAGCGGCACCGCGACCTGCGCGTGTCCCTGCGCATCGAGCGGCACGCGTGCCTGCCAGCTCAGCAGGCTGTTGAGCAGCTCGCGCGGCGCGCCGCGTCCGCCGCCACCGCCCGGCGCGGCCGACTTGCGGCCGTAGTGCCGCTTGCCGATCACCTGCATCTGCGCGGTCGCGGTCAGCACCTCGATGCCGCGCCGCTGCATCATCGCCTCGAGCAGCTTCGTCGACGGATTCGGCAGCAGGTCGAGCAGCGCCTCGTCGACGGCCGAAAAGGCCACTTCGGCGCCCTCGGGCAAGGGCTTGCCGTCGGCCGTGCGCACGTTCACCTCCACCATCGCGCGCTCGCGCGTCTTGTATTGCGCCTGCGCGGGCTTGACCTCGACGAGCAGGCGATGCGCATCCCAGCCGACGTCGACCGAGGCGATGCCGAGCCGGTATGCGGGCTTGGACAGGTCGACCGTGGCGGTCGGATTGCCGCCTTCGATGTCGAACCAGCGATCCAGGCCCATCCAGCGCAGGAACGAGGCGATGCGCGAGCGAAAGCCGTTGATGCGCGGCCGCAGCGCGAGCACCGAAACGTAGACGTTGGGCGCGTAGCGATCGAGCATCGGCACGTCGATGACCGGATCGCGTCCGGAGATTTCGGTGACGAAGGCATCGAGCACGCCTTCGCGCTCGATGCTGACCAGCGCCGTGGCATGGCGGAACGGGCTGCGCACCTGCAGTTCGAGCTTCTGACCCGGCGCGACCTGGCGCTGCTGCGGAATCACGTCCATGCGATCGGAGTCGCCCTGCGCGAACCAGTCGTCGTCGTGGCCCGATATCCAGGCGCCGCCCACGGCGCGTGCCTTGCGGCCCTCCTCGTCGCGGGCCACGGCTTCGATGGCGATGTCGCCGTGCAGATCGTCGGCGTCGATGCTGCAAGTGAACAGGCCCTGGGCATCGCTGCGCGCCTTGCAGCCGGCATCGACCCTGCGCGTGCGCGTGCTGCTGCTGTACGCGTAGAAACCGCCGACCAGGCGCTTGCGGTAGCCGTGCGTCTCGCGCTGGTACAGCGTGATCGTCACCGGCCGGTTCGATGCCGGCTTGCCTTGCGTGTCGAGCACCACGCCGCGAATCGGCAGCGGCTGGCCGGCCTGGGTCCAGCGTTGAGCCTCGATGCCGACGACGACGCCGGCCGGCCACAGCGCCGTGCTGTTGCGCACCGTGGCGATCTGGCCGTTGGCGTCGGTGTATTCAAGCTCGGTGATCAGCGTCCTGGGGCTGTCGGGCGCCGGCAGTTCGTCGATGGTCGCGCGCGCCGCGCCGCTGGCGTCGAGCGTGTAGACCTGCGTGCGGCTGGTGGCGGGCTTGCCGCGGTCCTCGCCGTCGTATTCGCCGTTCTCGACCACGCCTTCGACGAGCGCTTCGCCGTCGAAGCGATAGCCGTCGTAGTGCGCGAAGTCGACGATGCGCGGCTGCACCTGGCTGCGCAGTTTCACCGGCAGCCCGGACGCCCCGCCGCCCGAGTAGTAGCCGACGTAGAGATCCAGCGGCAGCGCCTGCACCGCGATGGCGGCCTCCTTGGGCGCCTCGATCAGCGCGCGCATGAGGGGCACGCGATACTGCTCGACGCGAAAGCTGCCGCTGTCGATGGACTCGTCCTTGCGCTGCAGGCGCAGCCGGTATTCGCCGAGCCTGGCCTGGTCGGGCACGCGCCACTCGCTCGTGGCGATGCCGTGCGCGTCGAAATGCAGCGGCAGCTCCACGTGCTGTTCGCCGCCGATGTGCTCGATCACGAGCTTGTCGGGGGCATCGGCCGGCACGGTGATGCCGCCGGCCTGGTGCTGGCGCCAGTAGTGCTTCATCGACACCGTTTCGCCGGCGCGGAACAGGCTGCGATCGAGCACGCTGTGGCCGATGGCGGGGTCGTCCCAGAAGCCGGTCTGCAGATTGAAGTCGTAGGGCTTGATGCCCTCGTTCCAGTTGGAGAACGCGAACGAGAAATCGTCGCCGTGGCGAGCGCTGATCAGCAGCGGATGATTGTCGGCGTCGGAGCAGCTGCTCCAGGTTTCGGGCCTGGGCAGGTCGTTGGCGATGCGCGCGATGCCATTGCCGTCGCTGCGACCTTCCCAGAAGCGTCCGGCGTTGCAGCCGTCGAGGATCTTGATCTCGGCATCGGCGACGGGCGTGCCCTTGTCGAGCGTGGTGACGAAGACCAGCGAGGATTCGCGTCCCCACTTGAAATGCACGGCGAGGTTGGTGACCAGTGCGCTGGTGGCGACATAGCGCGTCTTGCCGGGTCCGATCAGTGCCGCGCCCAGGCGCGGGCTGGCGATCTCGACGACGTGAAAGCCCGGTTTGGCCAGCGGAATGCCGATCACCTCGAAAGCCTTGCCGCCGGCCGGACGCGGAATCTCGAACGCTTCGCCTGCGTGGCCGGCGTCGAACA
>JALRLM010000369.1 GCA_023254435.1 Hydrocarboniphaga sp. | reverse complement strand
GTGTTCCTTGATCGGCTCGGCACCTTCGATCGCGCGTTTGGTCTTGCTGCTGAGCATGCCCAGGATGCGGTCCGAGTCGCGCACCGAAGACACTTCGGGGTTGGTCACCACCAGCGCTTCGTCGGCGAAATACATCGACAGGTGCGCACCGCGCTCGATGCCGGCGGGTGAGTCGCAGATGATGTAGTCGAACTCCTTGGCGAGTTCGTTGAGCACTTTCTCCACGCCTTCCAGCGACAAGGCGTCCTTGTCGCGCGTCTGGCTGGCGGCCAGCACGAACAGGTTCTCGTACTGCTTGTCCTTGATCAGCGCCTGGCGCAGGTTGGCCTCGCCGTGGATCACATTGACGAAATCGAACACCACGCGGCGCTCGCAGCCCATGATCAGGTCGAGATTGCGCAGGCCGACGTCGAAGTCGATGACCACGGTCTTCTTGCCGCGCGCGGCCAGGCCGGTGGAAAACGAGGCACTCGTGGTGGTCTTGCCCACGCCGCCCTTGCCAGAAGTCACTACGACGATCTTCGTCACTGCCAGTCCTTATATCTTTGTTTTCGTCAGTCCTGCGGATCGGCGAGGACGCTCAGGCGTCCAGGCGTTCGATCCGCAGCTTGTCCTGGTCCAGCCAGGCCTGCACGCTCTGTCCACGCAGAGCGCCCTGGATCTGCTCAGCAACGGCGTAGACGCCGGCCACGGCAAGCAGATCGGCTTCCATTTTCTTGCAGAATATGCGCGCCGTGGTATCTCCGCGAGCCCCGGCGATGGCCCGGCCGCGCAGCGTGCCGTACACGTGTACGCAGCCGTCGGCGATGATCTCCGCGCCCGGGCTCACGGTCTGGGTCACGATCAGGTCCGCGCCTTCGACGTAGATCTGCTGCCCCGACCGGACCGGCTCGGCGATGATGCGGGTGGGACGCCGCGCCGGCGCGGCCGCCACGGGCGGCGGCGGGGGCGGCGGCTCGGGAGCGGCCACCGGCTCCGCGGCAGCCTTGCCGCGCGCTTCCATGAGCATGTCGGCCGGCAGCACCGGCAGGCCGCACAGGCGGGCATCGTTGGCCAGCGCACCGTCCATCGCGGCCAGCGGCTGCATGCCCAGCGCGCGCATGGCCTGCAGCACGCCCACCAGTTCGATGGGCTGGTCGGACTCGAGGATCACCGGCATGCCTTCCACGGCCTGCGCCAACTGCCGCGCCATGCTCTGCAGGTGCGCCTCGATGGCGGCCGGATCGGGGTCGAGCACCCGCACGCGCGTGATCGACAGCAGGCGACCCTTGAACTCCAGCGCGGCGGGCTTGGACGATCGCTTCATGCGCACCGCGCCCGCTGGCCGGAACCAGGCTGCGCCAGAGCGGCGAAGGCCGGCGGGGACGGGGCAAAAAACAAGGCTCTGGGCATGAACGATACGAAACCGGCGGCAATCGGAATGAGCGGAAAAAGCACGAAAAAACCGGCCGCAGTCTAGCATCGCCGGCTCCGGCTCCGGGACCGGCGCCGGCTTGGGTCCGTGGCCTATGTTTTGCTTCGGCTTGGTGTTAGCGTAAGAACATACGAACAACTCCAAAACTGGCCTGAATTTTCCTCAGGAGCCCATGGCAATCGATTGGCGGCAGTATCGCTGCGAAAACTTCTACGACGAGCTGTTCCAGGCTCCTGGCACGCCCCGCCCCGCCGCGCGAACCCTCGCCGATTACCTGGACGATCTCAGCGAACCGGAACTGGCCGAACGTCGCCTGGCTGCCGAGCTGGCGATCAAGGTCATGGGCATCAGCTTCACCGTCTATTCCGAAGGCAAGAACGTCGACCGCGCCTGGCCGTTCGACATCATTCCGCGCGTCATTCCGCTGTCGGAGTGGCAGAAGACCGAGGCCGGCCTGAAGCAGCGCGTCCATGCGCTGAACCTGTTCATCCAGGACCTCTACAACGACCAGAAGATCATCAAGGACGGCATCTTCCCGGCCGAGCTGCTCAGGGAGTCGGTGAACTTCCGCAAGCAGTGCCTGGGCGTGAAACCGGCCCACGGCGTCTGGGCGCACATCTGCGGCAGCGACCTGGTGCGCGACAAGGACGGCACCATGTACGTGCTCGAGGACAACCTGCGGGTGCCCTCGGGCGTTTCGTACATGGTCGAGAACCGCCTGGTCACCAAGCGCGTGTTTCCCGAGCTGTTCGAGTCGCAGACCATCCTGCCGGTCGACGACTACCCCGCCCAGCTCTACGACACCCTGTGCGCGATCTCGCCGCGCCCGCTCGACCAGCCCAACGTGGTGCTGCTGACGCCGGGCATCTTCAATTCGGCGTACTTCGAGCACAGCTACCTGGCGCAGCAGATGGGCATCGAGCTGGTCGAGGGTAGCGACCTGTTCGTGGCCGACGACGACTGCGTCTACATGCGCACGATCTACGGCCCCAAGCGCGTCGACGTCATCTACCGCCGCATCGACGACCTGTTCCTGGATCCCGAGGCCTTCAACCCCGATTCCATCCTCGGCGTGCCGGGCCTGATGCGCGCCTGGATCAACAATCGCGTCGCCCTGGCCAACTGCCCGGGCGCCGGTGTGGCCGACGACAAGGTCGTCTACGCCTTCGTGCCGAAGATGATCAAGTACTACCTGGACCAGGACCCGATCATCCCCAACGTGCCCAGCTACCTGTGCATGGACCCGAGCGATCGCAGCTACGTGCTGGCCAACCTCGACAAGCTGGTGGTCAAGCCGGCCAACGAATCGGGCGGCTACGGCATGCTGATCGGCCCGCGCGCCTCCAAGGACGAGCTCGACAAGTTCCGCAAGCTCATCGAATCCAACCCGCGCAACTACATGGCCCAGCCCACGCTGGCGCTGTCCACCGCGCCAACGCTGATGGAAGACGGCAGCGTGGAACCGCGCCACCTCGACCTGCGGCCCTTCATCCTGTCGCGCGGCAGCGTCGACTCCACCTACGTGACCACGGGCGGCCTCACGCGCGTAGCCATGGTGCGCGGCTCGCTGGTGGTCAACTCCAGCCAGGGCGGCGGCGCCAAGGACACCTGGATCGTCGACTTCGACGACGTGCCGACCCAAACCCAGAGCCAGGGAGGAGCCGCCTGATGCTCTCCCGCGTCGCAAGCAACCTCTACTGGCTGGGCCGCTACCTGCAGCGCGCCGAGAACACCGCGCGCCTGGTCAACGTCAACGCGCTGCTGCTGCTCGACCTGCCGCGCGGCATTCCGTTCGGCTGGCAGCCGCTGGTGCAGATCACCGGCTCGGACGACCTGTTCCGCTCCATCTACGGCGACGATTTCTCCGAATCCAACGTCGTGCGCTTCCTGCTGCTGGACCAGCGCAACCCGGGCTCCATCCACAGCTCGCTGCACGCCGCGCGCGAGATCCTGCGCACGGTGCGCGACGCCATGCCGCGCGAGGTCTGGGAAAAGCTCAACGACCTGCACTACTTCGTCATCGGCCAGGGCGAAGGCGCGCTCACGCGCTCGCGGCGCGGCGCCTTCCTGCAGCGCGTGATCGACGGCACCATGCTGGTGTACTCGGTGCTGAGCTTCAACATGAGCCAGGACGTGGGCTTCCAGTTCCTGCGCATCGGCACCAACCTCGAACAGGCCGACATGACGACGCGCATCCTCGACGTGCGCTCGACCTCGCTGCTCGATCCCACCGGCCGGCCCGAACAGCTCGCCCCGCTCTACAACATTCAGTGGATGAGCGTGCTGCGCTCGCTCACCGCCTATCAGATGTATCGCCGCCACGTGAAGGCGCGCGTCAATCGCACCGGCGTGCTGCGCTTCTTGCTGCAGAACCGCGATTTTCCGCGTTCGGTCACGTTCTGCCTGTCCCGCATCGCAGCAACGCGCGCACACATGCCCGAAAGCCGCAGCGTGGAGCGCACCCTGCTGCGCGTGCGAGCGCTGGTGCAGGACGCCAACGTCGACAAGCTGGTCGAGGGCGGCCTGCACGAGTTCATCGACGAGGTGCAGATGGGCATCAACGACCTGCACGAGGCGGTCACGAGTTCGTTCTTCACGGTCTGAGCCGCCGGCTCGGCCCATTGCAGTGACTATCGAGATAAAATCATCTCAATAGTTGATGTTTTGTAACGCGATGTCTTCGTCGTGTTATGCGCCCGGGGTTACACTCGGGCGCTGTCGTATCCGAAGTCACGGATCGGCTTGGCAAAAAGCAGCAGCCTGACAAAGCTTGTGAACGGAGCGGTGATGATCCCTTCGATTCTCAAATTGGACGCCGCAGGCTTGCCGGTGGGCTGGATCCGCTGGCAATCGGCCGTGACCCTGTACGCCCGCAAGCGGGTGTGCTGGGAGGCCGGCGCCGAGCGCTTCCGCATCAGCGGCGGTTACAACGCCCTGGGCGAGCGCTCGACGGTGGAGATCGGCTCCATCATCGCGGTGGCCGACCGCGCGCGGAAGTTCGCCGCCGGGGCGCCCCTGCTGACCAACCGCACGCTGTTCCAGCGTGACCGCAACCTGTGCCTGTACTGCGGCGTGCAGTTCGCATCCTCGTCGCTGACGCGCGACCACGTGATTCCGGCCTCGCGCGGTGGCGGCACGGTGTGGGAGAACTGCGTCACCGCCTGCGAACGCTGCAACCACAAAAAGGCCGACCGCACGCCCGAAGAAGCCGGCATGAAGCTGCTGGCCGTGCCCTACACGCCCAACCTGGCCGAATACCTGATCCTGTCGAACCGCCGCATCCTGGCCGATCAGATGGAGTTTCTGCTGAGTTTTTCGGCCCAGAAGCTCATGACAGATCTCCAAAAGCCGTGACGTTGCCCGAGAGGATCAGATTACCGCTACTGTCGAGCCGCATCAGCTCGGTGCCGTTCCAGCGAAAGACCAGCGCGGTGTTCACGAGGCCAAGGATGAAGTCTCCCCAACGTGCACCCACCTCGACAATCTCTTCTGTTCCATCGCTTTTCTTGAGAAAGAGTTTGCCGTCAAAAGTATTGACCGCAAGCTCCCCCAGTTCGAGCTGACCTGTCGTGGGCACCTTGCCCGCAACGCTCGAGCGCTTTTGCTTGATCGTCATGGATTATCTCTCGCCTTTTGCCCCGGTTGGTTCAAAACGTGCCGCCATCGAGGGTGACACCGCTGATCGACCCGCCTGTGATGGCAACCGCCCCGGAAGCTTGTGTCGCGAGTGTCCCAAGCCCCAGGTTCGAGCGTGCGGTGACCGCGTTGGTCAGATCAGAAAGGTTGGCTGACTTGACCAGCTTCCCTGCCAAATCGGGTCGTAAAAAGCCCA
>JALRLM010000301.1 GCA_023254435.1 Hydrocarboniphaga sp. | reverse complement strand
AGGCCGATGCCGCCGAGCCCGAACACGGCGACGCTGTCGCCGGGCTGCACCTTGGCGGTGTTGAGTACCGCGCCGATGCCCGTGGTGATGCCGCAGCCCAGCAGACACACTTTTTCGAGCGGCGCCTTCTGGTTGATCTTGGCGACCGAGATCTCCGGCATCACGGTGTATTCGGAGAAGGTGCTCGTGCCCATGTAATGCAGAATCGGCTTGCCCTTGTGCGAGAAGCGCGAGGTCCCGTCGGGCATCAGGCCCTTGCCCTGCGTGACGCGGATCTTCTGGCACAGATTGGTTTTGCCCGAGCGGCAGAACTTGCATTCGCCGCACTCGGGTGTGTAAAGCGGAATCACGTGATCGCCGGGCTTGAGGCTGGTCACGCCGGCGCCGATTTCCTGCACGATGCCGCCGCCTTCATGGCCCAGGATCACCGGGAACAGACCTTCGGGATCGGCGCCCGACAGCGTGAAGGCGTCGGTGTGGCAGACACCGGTGGCCACGATCTTGATCAGCACCTCGCCGGCCTTGGGCGGCGCAACTTCGATCTCCTCGATCGCCAGCGGCTTGCCCGCCGCCCAGGCGACTGCTGCTCTTGATTTCATGTCGTCTCCTCGTGGTTCGCGGGCTTCTATGGCCCTTACTGAACATTCCTGAAATCGATCGCGTGCTGCTCATCGGTCGAGCGGCGGGACCGCATGATCCCGGCGCTCCGCCAGGCGACGCCGGCACCCGCATCGCCTGCGGGTGCCGACACGCCGCTTGGCTACTTGGCGGCGCCTTCACCTCCATACTTCTTGGCTTCGCTGCCGCGATAGTTGGCGCGGATGAAGGTGATGATCTTCCACATGTCGTCGCCGGTCTTGACGATGGCGCCGTGAGGCGGCATGGGGCCCACGACGTTCTCGCGGCCCTTGCGCGAATAGCCATCCTTCTGCAGTGCGTCGCTGCCTTCGGCGATCAGGCGGAACAGCGTGTCGTCGTCGCCGCCGTAGACCCAGGTTTCGTTGGAAAGCGGCGGGCACATGCCGCCACCGCCGCTGCCGCCGTGGCAGCCGTTGCAACTCGCGCGCATGTACAGCTTGCGGCCTTCGTCGACGACGGTCTTGTCGCTGTCCTGGTAGGGGTTTTTCAGCTGCCCCTTGGGCGTCGCCTTGGCGATGTCGAGTGGCTTGCCCGCAGCATCCGCCGTCGCGGCGCCACTGCCGCCGGCATCGCCGCCATCGGAAGCCGAAAGGCTGAAGGCCGCCATCGCCATCATCGTGGCGATCGATCCGGCCATCAGTGTTCTGAACACGTTGTTGCTCCTCATTTGCTGGGTTCCTTTATGGATATGTAAACCTGGCTTTGATCAGGCTTGGGGTTCGACCTCACGTGCATCTACGGCCCCCGTCCGCGATGCCTTTTGCTGCAGTACCTCGACCACTTCCTCGTTCCCGCGATCGCGCGCGATGCTCAGCGCGGTGGCTCCCTCGTCGTCACGGGTTTCGATACTGGCTCCGGATGCGATCAGCATCCTGGCGGTGGCGACGCGATTGGCCGCCGCCGCGATCATCAGCGCGGTGACGCCGCCGGTATTGCGCGCGTCGACCTTGGCTCCGCCTTGCATGAGCGCCTGAGCGATCTTGTCCCAGCCGCCCATCGACGCCAGCATCAGTGGCGTGTACTGCGCGCCACCGACCGCGTGGTTGACGTCGGCTCCGGCGGCGATGAGCGCCTGCGCCGATTCGAGCTTGCCGTACTGCGAGGCGACCGACAGAGCCGTCATGCCCTTGGCATTGGCGGTCTCGAGCTTCGCGCCCTTGGCGGCAAGCAGCTGCACGGCCTTGGCGTTGTCGCGCCAGGCGGCGTGCATCAATGGCGTCCAGCCGTCGCGGTCGGTGGCTTCGATGTCGGCCTCGTGCTCGATCAGGAAGGCCGTGATCTCGTCGAAGCGCATGCGAACCGCGTTGTGTAGCGGACGATAGCCTTCGGCGTCGAACTGATTGATGTCGGCCTTGGTGTGCTCCACCAGATAGCGCACGCGCGTCATGTCGCCCGCCATGGTGGCGTTGTTGAGCTCCAGCGTCGGATCGGCGCCGTCCTTGAGCCAGCGCTTGAGCTGGTCGAGCGTGGCGGCCGGCGCATAGCCCGAGGGCGCGGCGGCGGTCTGATAGCTGTGCTCGAACTTGTACGGCCCGTGCGCGGGCAGATTGCCCTTGATCACGCAGGACTCGCACCGCACCAGCGGCACGCCATAGTCATCGAGAATCTTCTGGATCCTGTCCTGGTTGTCGATCAGCGCCTGGTTGAGCCGCTGCTGCAGCGCGCGATCGCCACGCCGCACGGCCAGCGCCATGTCGAACTCGAGCTGGCGGTCATCGTCCATGAGGTTGACCGGCTGCAGCGTGATGTCGGCCTTCTTCATGGTCTTGTAGTAACCCGCGAACGGGCCCCAGATCGCGGCCATGTCGAGCTTGCCGTCGACCACTTCCTGCACCTGATAGGACGGCTGGTTTTCGGGTACGCGGTCGCCGTCGTAGCTCAGAAAGTGCGTGACGGTGTTGTTCTTGACGTCGCGCTGGCCCAGCGACTCGCGAATCGCCGAGGTCTGGTAGACGCCGATCCTGAGCTTCTTGAGCAGCGGATCTTCCAGGCTCTTGATCTGGTAGTTCCTGTCGTTGCGGTAGACGAGCACGAAGGCGCTCTTGTACAGCGGCTGCGTGGTCAGCACGCGCTCCATGTCGGTGGGCGCGTCGAACATGACGTCGCAGACGTTGGCGTCCAGCGTGCCGCGCAGCAGCCCGCGTTCGGTGGAGTTGCGCCAGTCGTACTGCACGCCGGTGCCCAATGCCTCGCCGAGCACTTCGGCGATCTTGTTCTGGTAACCCTCGCCACGCTGGTTGGACAAGGGCATGTTGCCGGGGTCTGCGCAGACGCGCAGGGCGCGGATTTCGCCGGCGATGGCGTTGTCCGCGAAAGTACAGGCCGCGAGCGCCAGGGCGCTGGCGGCAAAACGCTTCAAGATGATCGGCGCGATGTTGTCGTATGAAGCTTGCACGGTGATCTCCTGCGTTGTTCTGGTGATCCGCTGGCTTCGCGCACGGCGTGGTGCGTGAAGCCAGCGGCGAGTGTCAGCTCATGCGATCTGCACTCAGTAGACGCGGAAGGTGTACAGCGTGCCGCCCTGCGGAATCTTGTCGAGATTGGCCGCCTTGGTCATCGCCGTGGCGCCGATGGCGCCGAACTTGTCTTCGAGATCGAGGCCGGCGGTGACGGGCAGGCCGATCCAGCCGCCGATGCCGCTCCACACCGACACGTACTGCTTGCCGCCGACCTTCCAGGTGATCGGGTTGCCGATGATTCCGGACTCGAGCTTGCGCGACCACAGCACCTTGCCGGTCTTGCGGTCCACCGCGCGGAAGTCACCGCCCAGGCTGCCGTAGAAGGCCAGGCCACCGTCGGTCGTGAGCGAGCCGCTCCAGTTCGGATACTGGTCCGGGATCTCCCACACCGTCTCGCCGGTCAGCACGTTGAACTTCTTGAACTTGCCGGTGACGCCGGGCTTTTCCGGATACATGAAGACGTTGGCGAACACATAGACGGTGCCCTGCTGCGTGT
>JALRLM010000021.1 GCA_023254435.1 Hydrocarboniphaga sp. | reverse complement strand
TGGTGCTGGTGCGCAACCGCATCAAGCGTCTCGGCAGCATCGCCGGCGCCGCCAGCGGCGAACTGCGCAAGGCCTTCTCCGAGCTCGACGTGGTGACCTCGGGCCTGCAGGCGCAGGTCACGCGCATGCGCATGCAGCCGATCCGCAAGCTGTTCGCCAAGTTTCCCAAGCTGGCGCGAGACACCGCGCGCAAGCTCGGCAAGCAGGTGGAGGTGGAGCGCATCGGCGAGGACACCGAACTCGACAAGACCCTGGTCGAAGCGCTGGGCGATCCGCTCATGCACATGGTGCGCAACGCGGTGGATCACGGTCTGGAAATGCCCGACACGCGCATCGCGGCCGGCAAGCCCGCCTGCGGTCGCATTCGCCTGTCGGCCGAGCAGATCGGTGGCCAGATCGTGGTCAGCGTCGGCGACGATGGCGGCGGCATGAATCCCGACAAGCTGCGCGCCAAGGCCCTGGAACGTGGCGTCATCACCGACGCCGAAGCCGCGCGGCTGACGCGCGAAGAATGTCTGAATCTGGTGTTCCTGCCGGGCTTTTCGACCAAGGAGCAGGTCAGCGACCTGTCGGGTCGCGGCGTCGGCATGGACGTGGTGCGCTCGAACATCGTCGCGCTCGGCGGCGTGGTGGGCATCGAATCCGAACCCGGTCGCGGCAGCACGATTCGCATCCGCCTGCCGCTGACGCTGGCGATCCAGCCCGTGCTCATGGTCGAGCGCGCGCATCGCCTGTTCGCGCTGCCGCTGCAGGCCGTGCAGGACGTGTTCACGCTCGATCCGGCGCTGATGCGCGACGACGACGGCGTCTGGGACGCCGTCTGGGACTGGGTGAGCTATCGCCAGCAGCCGCTGCGCCTGCTGCGCCTGGGCCGCTGGACCGGCGACACGCACGGCGAGCCGCGCGAGCACGTGGTGGTGGTCAACATCGGCAGCGAACGCTACGGCCTGATCGCCGGCAGCGTGCGCGGGCGGGAGGAAATCGTGGTCAAGCCTCTGGGGCGTCTGCTCAAGGGATTGTCGGGTGTGGCGGGCGGCACGGTGACCAGCGAGGGGCGCGTGGCGCTGATCGTGGAACTGCCGGGTCTGATCGCCGCGTATGAGCGCGAGCTGCCGCGGGCGGCTCGGGGAGAGGGTTGATGGACATTCTGAGTGTGATCGCGGCGATCATGGCCTTCGTCGTGCTGATCGTCGGCACGATCCTGAAAGGCGCGAATCCACTGGCGCTGCTGTCGCCGGCGGCTTTCATCATCGTCATCGTCGGTACGCTGTCGTCGGTGATGATGCAGATGCCACTCAAGACGTTTCTGCACGGGCTCAAGATGGGCAAGTGGGTGTTCAAGCCACCGCAGCAGCAGCCGCATGACCTGATCACCAAGATCGTCGAATGGAGCAATGCCGCGCGCAAGCAGGGCCTGCTCGCGCTGGAACCCAGCATCGAAAGCGAACCCGACTCGTTCACCAAGAAGGGCCTGCAGATGCTCGTCGACGGCGCCGAGCCCGACGTGATTCGCGGCACGCTCGAAGTGGAACTGTCGGTCACCGAGCATCACGACCTGGCCGGCGCCAAGGTGTTCGAAGCCTTCGGCATCTACGCGCCGACGCTGGGCATCATCGGCGCGGTGATGGGCCTGATGGCGGTCATGGCCAACCTGGCCGACCCTTCCAAGCTGGGCCACGGCATCGCTGCGGCCTTCGTCGCCACCATTTACGGCATCGGCTCGGCGAACCTGTTCTTTCTGCCGATGGCCTCGAAGCTCAAGGCGGTGATCGGCGATCAGGTGCGGGTGCGCGAGATGATCATCGAGGGGCTGATTGGGATCAGTCAGGGTGATAATCCGCGCAATATCGAGGTGCGATTGCAGGGGTATGTGCACTGAGTTTTGCTGCTGATTGCTGATTGCTGATTGCTGATTGCTGATTGCTGATTGCTGATCGCTGTGGCTGATCGCTCTGGTTTTGTTGTGATCTGAGGGTGTTTGTCCTTCCCGGACGGGGGTTACTTTCTTTGCTCCTGCAAAGAAAGTAACCAAAGAAAGCAGGCCCCGAGTTCGCGCCCTTCGCGATGAAGCCGCGAAGGGTTCCCGGCTGGAGCGGTGTGCTCGGGGTCGCTTCGA
>JALRLM010000597.1 GCA_023254435.1 Hydrocarboniphaga sp. | reverse complement strand
CTATTCGCTCAGCGATTGAAAAATCTGGTATTGCAGCCTCTGATATTGATGAGGTTGTGATGGGGTGCGTATTGCCTGCAGGATTGGGGCAAGCACCGGCTAGACAGGCTGCTAGAGCGGCCGGTATTCCAGATGCAGCAGGTGCAACCGCTGTTCCAGCATCAACGGCGTGTTTCGGACGACAGGCGGATTCAAGTGGCGTTCAGATTCAAAAACCCGTCACCGCCCGGTACCGTGAATCCGACACCGCTCGCCGGCACGTCAACAAACCGGCATCGCCACCGCAGCAGCAGCCGCCATGCCGGCGTCGGCTTGCCGACGTGACGGCACTCGGACGAAGGGGGAACGCGGCGACGAACTTCCGCCGCGTAAAAAAGCGTCAGCGCGACGCCGGCACCGCGACGCCGCGATACAGGTAGGTCCAGGGACGCGGACCGCGCAGGTAATCCTGCTGCAGTTCGGCGATGCGAAAGCCGCCGGCCGCCAGCAGCTCGGGAATCGGGCGATCCAGATGGCAGCCGCCGGCGATGGGCTTCCAATAAGGTGTGATGCGCTGCTGCCAACGCTGCACGCCGGCCTCGGGCGCCAGGCCGTGCTCGCAGAACAGCAGTTCGCCGTCGGGCCTGAGCACGCGGCGCATCTCGCGCAGGGCGGCGACCGCGTCGGGAATCGTGCACAGCGTGAAGGTGCTGACCACGGTGTCGAAGCTCGCGTCGGGCGCGACGATGGTCTCGGCCGACAGCGTCACCTGCTCGACGGGAATGGCGATGCGGCGCGCGCGTTTGCGCCCCAGCGCCTGCATCTCGGCGGCCGGATCGAGCCCGCAGATCGAGCCGACCTTGCCGGCGTCGTAATAGCGCAGGTTGAGCCCGCTGCCGATACCGACCTCGAGCACGCGGCCGCGAGCGCGCGGAATCAGCGCGGCACGCTCGTCCATGATCGGGCCGATGCCGCAAAGGCCGTCGAGCAGGTGCGGCAACACATGCCGGTCGTAGAAACTCATGCGTTCTCTCCTCATTGAGCGGCGCGGACGTCCTGCGTCTGGGTCAGGATCGGGACCGGCCGATGCGATCGGCCAGCATCATGCCAGCGAACATGGCGAGGCAGAACCCGAGCACGAGGCCCGAGCCCGTCGACAGCGAGACCAGCGCCGGGCCGGGGCAATAACCCGCCAGCGCCCAGCCGATGCCGAACAGCGCCGCGCCACCGATCAGGCGCGCGTCGAGATCGTGCCGCGTCGGCACCGAGAATGCCGGCTCGAACAGCGGCGCGGCGCGACGGCGCGTGAGCCAGTACAGCGGCGTGTTGACCAGCAGCGCGCCGCCCATGACGAAGGCCAGCGTCGGATCCCAGGCACCCAGCAGATCGAGAAAGCCGCGCACGCGCGCCGGGTCGGTCATGCCCGAAATCGCCAGGCCGGCGCCGAACAGCAGGCCCGACAGCAGGGCGGTGAGCAGTCTCATAGCCAGCCCCCGATGCGCAGCAGCGCCACGGTGGCGAAGCCGCAGCCCATGAAGCTCAGCGTCGCCACCAGCGAGCGCGGCGACAGCCGCGCCAGACCGCAGACGCCGTGACCCGAGGTGCAGCCATGGCCCAGGCGCGTACCCAGGCCCACGAGCAGGCCCGCGAGCAGCGTCATCGCCACGCCGCCGGCCACGGGCGTTGGCCGCGCGCCGATGGCGTAGAGCACCAGTCCGCCACCGGCGACGAGTCCGAGCAGGAAGGCCAGCCGCCACGGCAGCTCGCTGCGCACGCGGTCGATCAGCACGCCGGCGGCGATGCCGCTGATGCCGGCCACGCGGCCGTTGGCCAGCATGAGCAGCGCCGCCGCAAGTCCAATCAGCACGCCGCCCGCCAGCCCGCGCCCCCAGGCGGCGGGATCGATCACCACGTCCATGCTTGGCTTCTCCTTCAAGGCATCGTCGCCACGGCTGCATCGGCCGGGCCGGCGGCGACTATAAGGCGCGGCGGCGCGGGCTTCGGCCTACAGTCCAAAACGTCATAAGCGCAGCGCGGCCGTGATCGTTCAGCTATTGCCGCTACCATGCAGTCGCTTCGGTCGCGAGCCGCTCGCGCCGCCGCATCACCCCACCCAGGCCTCAAACCAAGGAAAGGTCCGCATGAAGAATCGCCTGCCCACGGCCGTCTGCGCCGTGCTCGTCGCCGCCACCGCCCTCGTCGCCTGCTCCAAGCCCAAGCTCGATCCCGCCATCGAGGCGGTGATGCACGAGCGTCACGAAGGCTTCGAGCGCATCGGCGACAACTTCAAGCTCGTCAACGACAAGATCAAGGCCGGCGGCGGGCTCGACCCCGATACCGCGGCGGCGGCGCGCGTCATCAGCGTGGAGTCGACCAAGATCGCCCGCTGGTTCCCGCAGGGTTCGGGCCCCGAGACGGGCGCCAAGACCGGCGCCAAGGCCGAGATCTGGCAGAACCAGGACGACTTCGGCCAGAAGCGCGAAAACCTCGTGACCGAATCGGCGCGCTGGGTGCAGCTGGCCGATGCCGGCGATTCGGCCGCCTTCGTCGCCCAGACCAAGACCGTGGGCGGAACCTGCAAGGGCTGTCACGACACGTATCGCAAGAAGGACTGAACACCGTGCCGGCCGTGCTGCGCCAGCGCATCTGGGACTTGCCGACGCGCGTGTTCCACTGGGCCACGGTCGGCCTGTTCGGTTTCTCGTGGTGGTCGGCCGACAGCGGTCACATGGACTGGCATCGGCTATCGGGCTACATGCTGATCGCGCTGCTGCTGGCGCGGCTGTACTGGGGTTTCGCGGGCAGCAGCACGGCGCGCTTCGC
>JALRLM010000523.1 GCA_023254435.1 Hydrocarboniphaga sp. | reverse complement strand
CTGTTGCTGTTGATGGCGGCGAAACCGCCGCTCCAGCCGCCCTGGCCCATCGGCACGTGATTGGCGATCGACGCCCGTTCCACTTCGGGCAGCGCGCGCAGCGAGGCCAGATCGCGCTGCTGCAGCGCATCGAGATTCTGTGCGCTGGGCATCATGAAGCGCACCGCCATGACGCGATTCTCGTCATCGACGCCCGAGGCTCGCGCCGACGTGGCCAGGCGGTCGCGAATCACGTAGGCCGCGTTGACGACGATGGCGAAAGTCAGCGCGACCTGCGCGGCGATCAGCAGCGCGCCGGTCTTGTTGCGGAGCAGAGCGGAGAAGATGGGGCGAATTTCCATGATCGGGTCCGGATGCGGTTGCGCGATTTACTGGGACTTGAGCTGCAGTGCCGGCACCACCTGCGTCGCGCGCAGCGTGGGCAGCAGGCCGGCGATGACGGCCGCGGTAATCGACAGCAGCACCGTGGTGCCCAGCATCACCGCGTCCATGCGCGCCAGCGCCTCGAGATTGGGTGACTGCTTCACCATCAGATACAGCATGCCGTAGGCCAGCGCCACGCCGAGCACGCTGCCGACCAGGCCCAGCGTCGCGGCTTCGATCAGATATTGCGCGAAGATCTGCAGACGGCCGGCGCCAAGTGCACGGCGCACCCCGATCTCGCCCGAGCGCGCGGTGAACTTGGCCAGCAGCAGGCCGATGGTGTTGACCAGGCACACCGACAGGAAGCCAAAGGCCAGCCAGGTCTGCAGCTTGGTGTCGTCGTCGACGACGCCGACGAAGGACAGCCAGTCGCGCACGTTGTAGACCTCGGCACCTTCCTTGTGCGGCAGGCGACCGCGTGCGCGCTGCTGATCGACGTAGGCCCTGATGTAGTCGACGTAGGCCTGGCGCTCGCCGGCGCTGGCCGTCTCGGCCCAGAAATGCGCGAAGGTGCACTCGGACGCGATCAGCCCCTTGAAGCCGGGTTCGACATCGCTCTGGCAGTTGATGTTGCCGTTGATGTCCTGCTCGGTGGCGATGGCCGTCGACAGCGGAATGAAGATGTCGTCCTCGTCGCCGGCGCCGGGGCCGCCGCGACCGCCGTCTTCCATCAGGTAGAAGCGCGGCAGCATGCGAAACGGCTCGAGCACGCCGACCACGCGATACTCCGTGCCCGAGAAACGCAGCGTGCGGCCGATGGCGGAATCCTGGCCATAGAGCTTCTTGGCCGTGGCCGCGCCCAGCACGATCACGCGCGCCTCGCTGCGGTCGTCGTCCGTCGTCCAGGCCGCGCCCTGCGCGAACGAGGCGTCCATCATCTCGAAGAAGTCGCGATCCACCGCGACGCCGCTGGCGAGGAAGTTGCGCACGCCCTGCTGCTGCGGCTCGATGATGCCGCCGCTGCCGTACATGCCGGTGCGGCGGATGCCCTGCGTGCCTTCTCGCAGGTTCTTCACGTCGATCCACGACAGGCCGCGCGGCGCACCGTCGGTGTCGGTGCTGTCGGCGGGACGATTGTCGATGGTGAGCGTGAACAGCCGGTCGCTCTTCTGCGGAATCGGATCGCTCGACATCATGTAGAGCACGGTCAGCGTCGACATGCTGGCGGCGACACCGACCGCGAGCGTGACGATGACCAGCGAGGTCAGCACGGGCGAGCGCCGCAGCTGACGAAAGCCCAGCCTGAAGTAGTAGCCGATCATGGCTCAGGCCGCCGTGGTGGCACGCGCATCGTGCGCGGCAGCCGGCGCGCGAGCGAAATCGCTGGCCTGGCCGTCCATGATGTGGATGTTGCGGTGCACGCGGCGCGCCAGTTCGGGATCGTGCGTCACCATGACGATGGTGGTGCCCTGCGCGTTGATGTCCTCGAGCATACTCATGACCTCGCGCGCCATCAGCGAATCGAGGTTGCCGGTGGGTTCGTCCGCGAACAGGATGCGCGGCGAACCCGCCAGCGCACGCGCGATCGCCACGCGCTGCTGCTGGCCGCCCGAGAGCTGCGACGGCAGATGCTTGAGCCGCGAGGCCAGGCCGACGCGCTCCAGCGCCTGCTTGATGCGCTGGTCACGCTCGGACGCGCTCATGCCGCGATAGCGCAGCGGCACGTCGACGTTGTCGTAGACGTTGAGGTCGGGAATCAGGTTGAACGACTGGAAGATGAAGCCGATCTTGACGTTGCGGATCTTGGAGCGGTCATAGTCCGACAGCTTCGACACGTCCTTGCCGTCGAGCAGGTAGCGGCCTTCGTTGAAGGTTTCGAGCAGGCCCGCGATGTTCAGGAACGTGGTCTTGCCCGAGCCGCTGGGGCCGGTGACGGCGACGAATTCGCCTTCGGCCACCTGCAGGCTCAGCGAGCGCAGCGCATGCGTCTGCACGAGGTCGGTCCGATAGATCTTCTGCA
>JALRLM010000507.1 GCA_023254435.1 Hydrocarboniphaga sp. | reverse complement strand
CGACCAGCAGGCTCCAGACGCCCGGGAACATCTCGGGCTGCTGGCCGCTGCTGAACTGTGTCGCGACGTAGCCGGCGCCGTTCGACACCACCACATCGGCCGGGCTGTAGGCCTGCGTCGGCGACCAGGGGCCCAGGTAATTCAGGCCCATGGCGCCGGTGGACCCCGTTGCGCCCGTTGCGCCGGCGGCACCGGTCGGGCCCATCGGTCCCATGGCACCGGTCGCCCCGGCGGGGCCGGCCGGACCGGCAGCGCCGGCGGGACCCGCAGGTCCCATCGGGCCGGCCGCACCCTGCGGGCCCGGCACGCCGTCACCGCCGGTCGAACCCGCCGGACCGGCAGGACCCGTGGCGCCCGTCGCCCCGCGCGGGCCGGTGGCACCGGTCGCGCCCTGCGCGCCGCCGAGGCCGCCCGGCCCCACCCAGTGGCCCTGCGCGTCGATCACGGGAACGCCGGCGATGTTGATCGCGGTCGGATTGATGGTGCCGGTCACGTCCTGCGCCAGCAGCGCGAACGGCACCGAGTTGAGCCGGTTGCGCGGCGAGAACTCGGCGTCGGCATTGAGCGCGATGCCCAGGTACAGCGTGTCGTACTGCCGCAGCACGCTGTCGAGCGGCACCTGCGAGCCCAGTTCCACCGAGAACACGCCGTTGGTGAACAGCACTTGATGCACTTCGGTCCACACCGAATCGCCGATCGCCGAAGTCGCGCTCGGATAAAGCTGGAACACCACGGTCTGCAGCCCGGCGACGGGCTGGCGCGTGCTGGTGTCGAAGATGCGGCCGCCTTCGCGGATCGTCGCCGGCACCGCGGCCTGCGCCGCCTGCAGGCCGAAGGCCGAACCGAGGGCAATGGCGAAGGCCTGGCGGCGCAGCGTGGGCAGCAGGCTTGTGGCGGCGCGGCGGCGGAAGCGGACAGCGTTCAAGGGTTGGCTCCTTCGTGAACCAGCGTGTAGTGGTTGGATTGCGAGGTCTGGCCGCCCGCGGAGGTGTCGTCGTTGTAGGTTTCCAGCGACAGCACGCCGGACACCGAGCTGCGGGCCACCGGAGTCACCGCCAGCGGCTCGTCGACCGGCGTTTCGTCGTCGTCGCCGCCACCGTGGTCATGACAGGCGCTCAGCACGAGCGCGGTCGCGATCGCGATCGCGCACAGGGCGCGACGTCCTCCCCGGTTTTTCCACGGCGCCATCGCGGCGCCCGCCTGGTCGTTCACTTGCTTCCCCCGCTGGATGAATGTGGTGTGCCGTCGCCCCGACGGCTGGCGGCATGCCAGACGTCATCCGTGTCGCAAACCGGCAAGGCGGCAGGCCATGACGCCCACCGCAAGGCCGACGCGGCCTGCGCTCGTGGGCATATCGGCCCGCTCCGGCACTTCTGAATGGCGCCGCCGATGCTTACGGCGCGACCGGAGCCGGCCTGCGACGAAAACGAAAAAGCCCCGCGCTCGGCGGGGCTTTTCGTTTAACCCCGCTTAACCCCACTTTAGTCCCACAGGTAAGCGTATAGTCTCACGATAGGGGAATAAATCCCGCGCCTGCCAAGAGAGCCCTGGAAGCTTCCGTGTTTCCAGTGATGTACGGACAGGGGTGTGAGATGAAGATTCAGATTCATGCAATTCCCTTATTAGGGGAATTTGTTGCATATCACGATACATGATGTCATGATATGCGTATGAGCAGCTCTGGAAGAGAATCCAATGTGGTGCAGATGCAACTTGCCCCTGCGAAGGGGCGGGTTGGGCAGCTGCAGTTCACAACTGGAATCGAGAGCTACCTCCGCCGGGCCTATGACCTGTTCGGCGGCGGCGCTGATGGTGCCGACACTGTCGTGTTGCTGGAGATGTTCTACGCCTACAAGCTCGGCACGGACGGAAACGACCCGGCCAGCGGCCGGCAGGCTGTCATCGCCGTCGTTGCGTTCCTGGAGCACTGCCGCAAGCCGGCGTGGCTCTGGCAGTCGCAGCATCTCCAGCACTACATCGCCCAGCTCAAGACCGAGGGGCTGGCGGCGGCAACGATTCGTGGACGGCACCACTACATCAAGGACTTTTGCATCTCGGTCCTGTCGGACCGTCCGGTCGCCAACAAGATTCTGTCCCGCCATCCCGGCGGGAATTTCCAGCAGATCGCAGACGACAAGAGCCGCGCCTTGGTTCGCGGCGCAAAGAAGCGCAAGAAGAAGCTGACCTGCCCGACGCCCGACGAGGTCGAACAGGTCTTCCAGTGGTTCGAATCGGAGATCGAAGCCGCCATCGACCTCGGAAGCAAATCGCTCTATCCGCTGCTACGCGACCGCGCCATCATCACGATGTTCTATGCCTACGGCCTCCGCCGTGACGAACTCCGTCGCGCCGAACTGACCGACTTCGATTTCGACCCCGAATGCCCGCAGTACGCGGGCCTCGGCCTGCTGCATGTGATCGGCAAGGGCAAGAAGCAGCGCACCCTGCCGATTGTTGTTCCCGGCATGTACGAATTCGTGAAGCACTACATCGAGGTCATTCGCCCGCACTGGCTGGCCGATGGCGGCGTGGCGCCGGAAGACCGCAGCGCATTGTTCCTGTCCGACTGCCGTCGTCGTCTGTCGAAGACCGCGATTGAACGCGCGGTAAAGCTGCGCTTCCGCCAGGCTGGCGTCACGCGCAACGTGAGCCCTCATCGCCTGCGGGATGTGTTCCTGACGGCCATGACGGATACCCTCGGCCTGAGTTCGGCGTCCGATCTGGCCGGGCACTCGATGTCGACAACCACCGAGGGCTATTACCGGAAAGCTTCGTCCATCAAGGGCGACCCCATCAAGCAACACGTCCAGCGGCTGTACAAGAACCGCGACGATCATTCTTCGAGTTAACAGAGAACGAGCCATGAGCGAATCCACCCCACAGACCAAGCTGCGGTTCCGAATCAAGTTGCTGCTCGCTGAGCGCGATATGACCGTTGCGGACCTTTACCAGCGCGTGAAGCAGCTGGGGTTCGACATTTCGTCGTCGCACTTCTTCCGGCAGATGCAGCCCTACCCGAACGCCTTGCGGCCCGAGCTGCTGGTCGTGATCTGCAAGGCTCTGAACTGCGAAGCTTCCGAGCTGTTCGACCTAGTTGAAGTGTCGTCGCAAGCCGTCGACAAGAAAGCAAAGCCGAAGGCGGTGTCGGCAAAGACGGTGGCGCCCAAGGCGACGAACGCTGCATCGGAGGCTGTTGAGATCGACGCCGCCAAGCGAAAGGCCGACGACAAGCGCAAGGCGGCGTTGCTGGGGCCGAAGGTTGCGGTGCTCGGGCTCAAGAAGGATCGATAGTGCCGCCGCAGGGCTACACCGATCGCACAATCCAGCAGGCGTGTGACGCCTGTGGCGCGGTGCTGCCTGCTGATCCGCGTGAGGCCCAGTATTCGCGCTTCTTCTGCTGTCAGGCGGTCACCGCGCGAGTTGGCGATGCACTGCCGTCGGAATGCTGGCTCGTCCAGAGCGGAATGAGTGAAGACACGCGAGCCGCGCTGGCCACCCTGCCCAAAGCGACCAGCATGGCGCATGGCGAAAAGCCGGAGACGTTGGCGACGCGCAAAGAAGTTCTGATCCGCTACATCCACGAGGTGCGCCAGGGCGAGCCCTCCCTCGCTTGGTATCGAGACATCCTTGCCCGGTTCCGGACGATCACCGTGACTTCGGCACTGAGCCCGCTGCCCTACTGGAAGCTGCCGCAGCTCCGGTTCCCGAATATCGGCGGAATCCAGTCCATCGATCAGCAGATCAAGAGCTGGCGTGAGCGAGAAGGGGGGGACGAGTTCGCCACTCTGCTCGGGGGCTATGTCGAGCACTTCTACGACGTGATGGAATTCGGATTCCAGAACGGCCAGTTCGGCGATGAAGCTGCCATCAAGCTCTCCACCATCCGGCAGATGGTTTTCAAAATCGGCCACTACCTGAACTGGCTTTACGACCACGGCCATCGTGATCTGCGCGACGCAGGGCGCATGTGGCTGTCACGGTATATGGCCGAGTTTCAGCGGCGGCCCACCTACGGCTACGCGATCAACAAGTTCTACCGCTGGGCAAAGACGACCAGTCGCTTTGTTCCAGCTCTGAATTTCACGCGAAAGCACGGCAAGTCGGCCCGCGACCGCGAGGCCGAACGATTCGATGTGCTGACGCTGGAACAGGCCAAGGCAACCTACGAACGCATCTGCGCCCATCCTGACGCCCAGGGACGTTTCCTCGCCTTCATGTCGCTGCTGTACAGCCAAACCATCACAGCAAGCAGTTCGCTCCGTCGCGCCGATCTGGAGCGCAACCCGGAAACCGGCTGCTGGATCGTGAAGCGCGGCGACGACGATGGCTTTGAGCTGGAGCCGGAAGTGTCCGCCGCCCTGGACGAATGCCTCGCGCTTGCCGACAAGCACTCGCGATACCTAGGTCAGCATGAAGATGACTACGTGCTGCCCGGCCGCAACAAGCACTACCTGTCGCGCACGGTGACATCGCAGAAGATCCAGGAGGCCGCCGGCCACAAGGGCGAAGTCCTGCGTCGCACCGGCGTCGTCAACATGTTCCGGGCGGGGCAGAAGACCATGGGTACCGTTGTCCTGCGTGACCAGCTCAAGGTCAGCATTCCAGTCATCCAGCGCGCAATCAAACTCGCTGGGCACAGCGTGGATGCGCCAATGGATCGCGAAGCTGCCGAAGCGTACCGCCGCGCCTTCCTGGAACAGGATGACTGAACGGCCCTGCTCGGTTTACGTGCTGATGTGCGTCAACGGCCGCACGTACATCGGCATGGCCTACGATGTGGAAGCGCGCTTCGGTGAGCACCTCGCCGGTCGCGGTTCGCTGTTCACGCGCATCAACCGACCCTATTGCGTCATGGCCGCACGCAGCTTCGCGTCCAGGTCCGTCGCTTTCCGGGAAGAGCGGGCCCTGAAACGTGCGTCCCAACGCTGGGTTCGGCAGTGGTGCCGCTCTAATCTCTACACCGGGCCGAGCGCGATGCTGGAAAGCGAAACCGACAGGACTACAGTAAAACACGGCTGACGAGGTCGCGCAGAAAGCGGCGGCGCTCATGGAGGATGTCATACACCTCGGCCTGCTCCGCAATCGTGACGGTCCCTACGTTGTCGTCGAAAATCATGGCGGCTTGCATTGCCCATTCCGGAATAGCGCAAATGCGTTCGATCATCTCGCCACAGTAGATCGGGGACACGAGCTTCTGGAAGGCGTGGAAGCGTGGGAAGTCGCTGCGCCGGAGTTGCGCCAGGGCCTCATGTCTGCGCGACGCGCAGCACAGCAAGGACGCGCCCTGATCGATCCCAAATATGGCGCCGAATCCGCCGTCGCCCAGGGCAGCCTTCAGGTTGCCCGGCCGATCATCGTTGCCGATCCACAGGTCGAACACGGCGATCTGCGCGGTTTCCAGCGGGTATCGTTGGCAAACGCGCCGCAACGCCGACACATGCCCGGACTCCGTGTGCATCCCCGGTGCGGCGTCAGCTCCATCGTCATCATCGAAGGCAGCGTCGTGATCCGTGAAGTCGTAGAAGTCGAGGCCGACTTCAGCTGCCTTGAGGGATGCGAACCGCAGCGAGTCCGGATCACGCTTGGCGCGCACGGCAACCCCGATCGCCACAGGCAGCCCGAGAAATTGTGCGAGACGATTGGCGGCGAGTTCGGAGTACACCTGCGCCGGGCGTAGGTCGGTGTCGTGCTTTATGATTGCCGCGACGTGGCCGTCGCGAGCCCCTGTTGTGCTTCTCGGATTGGGCGTACTGCGATGGCCCAGTTCGTAGCTCAGGATCGGCATGCAGATCAGCGATCAGACTGCTGTTCGATACTCCACTGATCGGCATACAGCTCGGCCTGCTCGATCACTTTCTCGACCGCTGTTGGCTGCTTGTCTGGCGGGTACTTGTACTTGGTGAGTAGCACTTTCACGAGCAGCCGCATCCGCGCCCGCGCCGTCTCTCGCTTCTGCCAATCAATGGTCGCGGACTTACGCAGCTTATCGGTCAGCTCCATCGCCAATGCCTTGAGCACCGGGTCTCCCATCTCGCGAACGGCGCTTTCATTGAGGCGTAGCGCCTCGTAGAACGCGAACTCGTCCTCTGACATGCCGTCTGGCGGCTTGTCGGCGGAAATCTCGTGCGCGAGCTTGATCAACTCCTCGATGACCTGTGCGGAATTCAGGCCGCGATTCGTGTACTTGTTGATCGCCTCGGTCAGCTTGTCGCTGAACTTGGCTTCCTGCGTCTTGTTCTTGCGCCCACGCGCCCGAATCTCGTCGTCAATGAGTCGCTGCAGCAGTTCGGCGGCGAGATTCTTCTGCGGGATGTCCGCCAACTTCTTGAGGAACACCTCGTCGAGGACGCTGATGTCCGGCTTATCGACGCCCAGCGTCTTGTACAGATCGGTGACGCCGTTGACGAGCACGCCCTTGGCGACGATCTGCCGCATCGCCGCTTCCTTCTCGACCTTGCTCTTGCCGCTGCCGGCGCCGGTGTACTTCACCAGTCCGGCCTTCACTGCCTGGTAGAAGGCGATCTCGTTGCGCAACGCCAGTGCCTCGGGATGCGTGCCGGCCAGCGCCTGCGCCTTCGTGAGCTTGGCGACGCGGTCCAGGAACCGCTTCACGCCCGGCGGCTGGTCGCCCGGCTTGGCGTCCTTCGGCAGGCGATTGAGCTTGACGAGATGGTTCATCGCAACTGGCAGCGTCGCCAGCGCCTTCTTCGCATCGGTGGCCACGCCATCGAGATCGACGCCATGCAGCATGTCGCGGATGGTGGACAGCTCATCCTTGAGTATGCGGAGTGCCTCATCGACGAATTCCACCGGGTCCTTGCCCGGCTTGTTGCCGCGTGCCCGCGTGTATTGAGCGATGGCGCGCTTCAGTTCCTCGCCGATGCCGATGTAGTCGACAACGAGGCCGCCGGGCTTGTCCTTCCAGACGCGGTTCACGCGGGCGACGGCCTGCATCAGCCCTTGCCCCTTCATCGGCTTGTCGACGTACAGGGTGTGCAGGCAGGGCGCGTCGAAGCCGGTCAGCCACATGTCGCGGACGATGACGATCTTGAGTGGATCGTCCGGGTCCTTGATGCGCTTCTCCAGCAGCTTTTTCTCCTGGGGCGAGGTTGCATGGGCACGCAGCGCCTCCGGGTCTGAGGCCGGGCTGGTCATGATCACCTTGATTACGCCCTGATCGACTTCCTTGGCGTGCCAGTCCGGCCGTCTCTTGATGATCTCGTCATAGATGGCCACCGCCGCCTTGCGGCTGATGGCGACGATCATGGCCTTGCCGTCCAATGCTTCCAGCCGGCGATCCCAATGCTCGACAAGATCATCGGCCAGCGTCGCCATGCGGTTGTTCGCCATGGCAATGGATTCCAGCCGAGCGAGCATCGACTTTGTCTTGCTGTTCTGCTCGTCTGGATCGTCCTCCAGCAGCTCTTCGAGTTCGTCGTCGAGGTCGTCCAGTTCAGCCTTGTTAACGGATAGATCGATGATCCGCTGCTCGTAGTGGATCGGCACCGTGGTGCCGTCCTTCTGTGACGCCATCACATCGTAGATATCGACGTAGCTCCCGAACACAGCTTCCGTGTCGCGGTCGTTTTCGGAGATCGGTGTGCCGGTCAGGCCCAGGTACAGAGCATTGGGCAGGGCATCGCGCATGTACTTGGCGAGGCCGTAACGGTACTTCTCGCCTTTCTTGTCGAGATCGCTTTTGAACCCGTACTGCGTGCGGTGCGCCTCGTCGCAGATCACGATGATGTTGCGGCGATCGGAGAGCACGTCCACCGTGTTCTCGCCCTTCTCGGGCGCGAACTTCTGGATGGTCGTGAAGAAGATGCCGCCCGCCACCTGTTCGGCCAGCAGGCGCTTCAGGTCGGGCCGATCCTTGGCCTGCTGCGGCACGGTGCGCAGTGGGATGCGCGTCGTCGCGAAGGTCTCGAAGAGCTGGCCATCGAGGTCCTTTCGGTCGGTGACGACGACCACGGTCGGATTCTCAAGCTCTGGACTCTCGCGCAGCATGGCCACATAGAACACGGCAAGGAAGCTCTTGCCCGAGCCCTGCGTGAACCACATGACGCCGCCCTTGCCGTCGTGCCGCTCCGTGATCGAAGCCAGCGCCCGGTCCACTCCGCGCAGCACGCCGTGGTACTGGTGATAGCCGGCAATCACCTTGAACGTACCGGCACCCGTGGTCTGATACGCCATGAAGTGCCGCATGTACTGCAGCAGCGTCTGCTTCTCGAACAAGCCCTTGACCAGCACTTCCAGTTCGAGATGTAGATCGGGATTCTCGATGCCGTCGGCCATGCGCCAGGGCATGAAGCGTTCCTGGTCGGCAGAGATCGAGCCGACACGCGCCACAGGACCATCCGAGATCACGCAGACGACGTTCGGCTCGAACAGCTGCGGAATCTCGTTCTTGTAGTTCTGAATCTGGTTGAAGGCGGCATACACGTCCGCCTTCTCGTCGGCCGGATTCTTCAGCTCGATCACCGCGAGCGGCAGGCCATTGACGAAGGCTACGAGGTCAGGCCGAACCGTCTTGCTGCCCTTGACGGTGAACTGGTTGACGATCAACCAGTCGTTGCGAGCAACGTCGGTCCAGTCAAACGTCGTAACGTTGATCTGCCGGCGGTGGCCATCGATCTCAACGTCCACAGGGATGCCGTCACGGAGCCAGACGTACAAGTCACGGTTGGATTCGACTAACGACTGCCCGGCGAACTGCTGCACGCGCTTTTCGGCATCGTCGAGGGCGGCGGTCGGCAGCTCCGGGTTCAAGCGTTCCAGCGCGGCGCGGAAGCGCGGAGCAAGAATCACCTCGTTGTAATGGGCACGCTCGGGCGCGATGCCGCCGGGCGACAACACCTCGCCGTGCGAGTAGTCCCAGCCAAGATCGCGGAACCAGTCGATGCAGACGTATTCGAGATCGTTCTCTGTCATTGGCACTCTCGACGCGCCTCTCGAAGATGAAGTGTCCTATCCATCCCGACAATGACTTGCCGCAGAGGGACGCTCCAATCCGAACACTTCTTGCCGAGCACCTTCGATTGATCGCAGGGTGATTTCGGCCCGAGGATCACCCCGCTAAGGGTCATGCCAACTGGAACTCGAAGGGCCTTATCACCCCCGCCCAAGGAGATCAGGCGCCATTCGTTCTCGTAAGACCAAGGAAGGGTCTTCGTGCTGAGAATACGCGCGGCTGCCTCGTAGGGGGATAGCAGAAGTTCTGACAATGATGTTTGGCTAATGCGCGAGGCGTAGTTCACCCAGAACTGCCAGAACATATTGTTCTCGGACGACGAAGCCATGGGCATCTGGCGCACCGAGTATTCGAGCGCGAAGCCTTTCCAATTCTCCGCGTAGTGCGCCCACATCGGAGGGCAATTCCAGTTTGGCGTAAAACAAGCGACGCCGAGGTTCTGAAATCGCTCCCGGAAATGGGTAAGCAAGACATCAGAATCCTGGTCGCTTCCCACCCATCCATGAATCGCCTCTTGCAGATCGTCATTGACGAGTTCCTTTGGAAATCTCTTCAATGCTCCGCCGTACATCACCTTGGCCAAGTCTTTCAGGCCCGAACCTGTCGCGCCTGCTTCGGCCATCAAATCATCCATCGGATGATCAACATCCATTGGATCGTTCAACCGCTTGGGTGTCGAAAACCATAGTGCGTCGCGCTGAATTCTCTCCGCGCGGATGTTCAGGCCGTCCGAATAAGGTTGAAACCGGTACAGCGACACTCCATGGGGCGAGCTCTGATTTGTCACGTTCACGGTACGGCCTCAACAAGTTTCTCCACATCTTCGACTCGGAGTCTCCCTGAGATAAGGCGAGGGAGCAGGAGGTCGCGGAGGTGAGCAAGAGATTCCGTCTCCATTTCGGCAACCAGAAGTCGAGCAAATACTGGATCTACGACTGACGTGAACGCAGACACCACGCTTGACGTTGGAGACAGGACCTTCATCTTCGCAAGCTGATTCTTGCCCAGGCTTTTGAAAACAGCACCCTCTCCAGCGGCTCCATCAATAGCAACGGCATTCGCTTTCAGATGGAGATAAGCGTAAGGCGTCGATCCTTGTTTATGTCGAACAGCGCAAATGCCACGCCCGATCGCGCATTCGAATGGTGCGATGTTCACTGACCCAACTGGCGCTCGGACGCTCATCAGAACGTCTCCGCGCTTTGCGTACCTCGTCGGTTCCGTGCAAAAAACCCGTACGGAGGGTTGAATCGAGCCGAAGTCAGTGCAGCCTTGGAAGAAAGGCAGGCCCTCACCGATCTCGTTGTACGTCGATCCCGGAGGACTCTGCCCCATGGTGAACTCGAAGGAGTCACCAAAATACTCTGCAGACCACCCCTCCGGAATCTCCCCCAGCTCGCTGTCCACCAAGCGATCCGGGAACAGGGCGGCGAGGTCGGGGGCGAGGCCCGGCGGGGTTTCGCCGGCGGCCTTGGCACGCACGGGATCGAAGTCCACGAACCACGACTTGAACAGCGCGCGAGCGATGGCTTCGAGGTTGGCGGCAAGCGCGCGGTTGTGGTCGATACGGTCGTCGAGAGCGGCAAGAACGCGACCGATTTCGCGCTGCTGCTCAACTGGCGGTACTTCCAGATCACGCACATATACAGCAGCCCGTGTGGTTGAAGGAATTGGTGATCCGTCGTCAATTTCGCCGAGCTTGTAGTGCTGGATCGCGTAGTAAAGCCAACGCCTATCCATCTCTGATTTCGGCTCGACGTAGTAGGCCGTGTCAATTACGTAGAACGGATCCTTGGAGAAATGAACTCCGCGATATGCCCCTTTCCGACCCAGGATCACACCTGGACCTTTCGTTAGGAACTTATCGGTCCAGCCGATAGGCCCGTTGCTGCCAAATACTCGGTAGCCGCTCTTGCCGTCTTGGTACCCGCGTAGCGCCTTCCCGTACTCAAGCGAGATTTCTTGTCCCCAAGTCGAGGGCCGCCATTCAGATGTCATACCCAACCCTCGACAACTGCGCCCGCACATCCGCTTCCAACTCAGCTCCGCGCGCGAGCAACGCCGACAGATCTCCGGTCAGCTTCGCCATCTGCTCCTCGAATCCCTCATCGTCATCCTCGACATCGGTCGCGCCGACGTAGCGCCCCGGCGTCAGCGCGAAGCCGTGCTGCTCAATGTCGACCAGCGACGCCGACTTGCAGTAGCCGGGCACGTCGGCGTACTCGCCTCCGCCCCACTGCGTGCCGCGCCAGTTGTGGTAGGTCTGCGCGATCTGCCGGATTTCCTCTTCCGAGAACGCCTTCTGCTTGCGCGAGCCGGGGATCAGTGCGGCGAGCTTGCGGGCGTCGATGAACAGCACCTGTTTGCGCCGGTCCTGCTTGCCGTTCTTGCCCGCTGCCTTGTTGCGCGAGAGGAACCACAGGCAGGCGGGAATCTGGGTGTTGGCGAAAAGCTGGCCCGGCAGCGCGACCATGCACTCCACGGCATCTGCCTTGATCATGGCAGCGCGGATATCGCCTTCACCGCCGGTGTTGGTGGTCATGGAGCCGTTGGCGAGCACGATGGCAGCGCGGCCGTCGGCGGACAGGCGCGCGTACAGGTGCTGCAGCCAGGCGTAGTTGGCGTTGCCGTCCGGCGGCACGCCGAACTTCCAGCGCGGGTCCTGTGCCAGCTTCTCCGCGCCCCAGCCTTTGATGTTGAACGGCGGGTTGGCCAGCACGTAGTCGGCCTTCAGGTCCGGGTGCTGGTCGCGGTGGAAGGTGTCGGCCGGCTCCTTGCCGAGGTTGAAGTCCATGCCGCGGATGGCCAGGTTCATGGCCACCAGACGCCAGGTGGTGGGGTTGGCTT
>JALRLM010000392.1 GCA_023254435.1 Hydrocarboniphaga sp. | reverse complement strand
CGGGGATTGTGGATCACGCGCGGGCGGCGGCTG
The DNA here is from genome assembly GCA_023254435.1 of Hydrocarboniphaga sp. Taxonomy (GTDB): domain Bacteria; phylum Pseudomonadota; class Gammaproteobacteria; order Nevskiales; family Nevskiaceae; genus Hydrocarboniphaga. The sequence continues at coordinate 2,705 of JALRLM010000392.1, read as the reverse complement.
GCGTTGCGATCAGCTCAGCGCCAGCACTACGCCGGCGGCGACGCCGGTCAGGCCCGGCACCCGCTGTGCCAGCGGCGAACGCGCCAGACGCGAGCCCAGCAGCAGGCCGATGCCGTGCAGGGCGGCCGTGGCCAGCAGCATGCCGGCGCCGAACTCCAGTGGATCGCGCGCCAGCGGCAGCTCGATGCCGTGCGCGGCGCCATGAAACAGCGCGAAGCCGCCAACGATGCCCGCAGCCAGTGCCAGCGGCACGCGCCAGGCGAACGTCGTCAGCACGCCGAGCGCGAGCAGCGAAGCGGCGATGCCGGCTTCCACGCGCGGCAGCGGCCACCCGGCAGCCGCCAGCCAAGCTCCGCCGGCCATCAGCGTGACGAAGGCAGCCGGCACCACCAGCCGGGCGCGACCGCCGAGCTGCGCGGCCCACACGCCGACGATCAGCATGGCCAGCAGATGATCCAGGCCCACCAGCGGATGCAGCAGGCCGCCGACGAAGCCCGCGGTCGCGGCGTCGTGCCCAGGATGCGCGCTGGCGACGCCGCTGATGCCCAGCAGCGCGGCGGACGAGGTGATTTGCAGCAGGCGCGACGACAGTTTCATGGGCTCACTCCAGCAAAAGGACGGTGATCGGGGCACTGCGGTGGACGGCTACGGCTCAGGGCTTCAGAAGCTTTCGGGAAAGTCGCGCGGCGGCAGGCCGCCGGCCTGCGCGATGAAGCGCGCGATCTCGTGCACACCCTTGTTGGCCTTGAGGTTGGTGAAGATGAAAGGCCGCTCGCCGCGCATCTTTTTGGCATCGCGATCCATCACCTCCAGCGAAGCCCCCACGAGCGGCGCCAGGTCGATCTTGTTGATGACGAGCAGATCCGAGCGCGTGATGCCGGGCCCGCCCTTGCGCGGAATCTTGTCGCCGGCCGAGACGTCGATGACGTAGATGGTGATGTCGGCCAGCTCGGGCGAGAACGTCGCCGCCAGATTGTCGCCGCCGCTTTCGACGAAGATCAGCTCCATCGCCGGGAACTTCTTGTGCATCTCGGCGACGGCCGCCAGGTTGATGCTGGCGTCCTCGCGGATCGCGGTATGCGGGCAGCCGCCGGTCTCCACGCCCATGATGCGTTCGGGCACGAGCGCGCCGGCGCGCGTGAGGAATTCGGCGTCCTCCTTGGTGTAGATGTCGTTGGTGATCGCGGCCACGTCGTAGACCTGGCGCATGAGCTTGCACAGGCGTTCGGTGAGCGCGGTCTTGCCCGAGCCGACCGGGCCGCCGATGCCGACGCGCAGCGGTCCGTTCGTGGGCGTGGCATTGCGAGTGGAGACCGGCGTGGCGAGTGGACTGTTCATGAGCGGAATAGCCTCGTGTATTGGGTTTCGTGACGCAGAGAGCAGAATTCGAGTAGCGGTGCGGCCGTACCGAGATCATCGATCTCGAGCTGCTGCGCCAGTGCGGTGACGCGTTCGATCTGGGCGGCCAGACGCGCGAGCGCGATCTGTCCGTCGGTCTGACCCAGCGGCACCAGGCGCACGCCGGCCGACACCAGGTTGGCGACGGTCGCGTGCAGAAAGGCGCTCAGCGCCGGCTGCAAGGCGATGCCATGCGCCGCGCAGCTCAGCGCCATGACCACGGCCTGCACCACGGGCGCATCGCCCTGGCGCTGCGCAAAGCCGTCGAGCAGCGCATGCGGCCAGGCTCGTCGCGTGACCAGCAGAAAGGCATTGCCCTGCTGACGGGCTTCGAGCGCGGTTTCGCTGCTGGCGCGAAAAGCGCTGGCCAGCTCGGAGATGGCGTCGAGCTTCGCGTCGTCATGCGCGTTGCGCCAGGCGTGGGCAAACAGCACCGCATCCACCCAGCCGCCGCCACGCGTGATCACCGCGCCGATGTAATCCACCAGCGAGTCGACATTGCGCACGCTGCCTTCTTCCACCGCCCATTCCAGGCCATGGCTGTAGCTGAAGGCACCGATCGGATAGCTCGGCGAGCTCCAGACCAGCAGGCGATAGAGATCGGATTCAGTGGCCATGTGAGCCGGGGGCGAACACGAAGGGATGCTCGTGCTGCTGCGCATGCGAATGCCCGCCCGAATACGCACCGGATTCCGGCGTGAACGGCGCCTGCAGCTGGCGCACGATGGCGCCGAGGCCGATCAGCATGTCGGTGATGACGTGGTCCTGGCGGATCAGGATGCGATCGGCGTCGAGCTGCGCAGGCAGATGACGATTGCCGATGTGCCAGGCCAGCTTGACCAGCTCCTGCGCGCTATGGGCCTTGACCTCGGTCAGTGCCTCGGGCGCGGCGAGCACCTGCACGACGCGGCCATCGTCGAGCAACAGGCCATCGCCATGGTTGAGCACGGTGGCGCGCGGCAGGTCGAGCAGAAAGTCGGTGCCGGCCTGAGCCACGTAGCGGAATCGGCGACGGGGGCGGGCGTCGTGGTCGAGCTCGATGTGGTCGCTGGCGGTGCTGGTGGTCCAGCTGCCGCTGGGGAGGATTTGTTGGGCGCGGTTCATTCTGGGGAATCGTTTTGTTGGGGCTTACGCGCTGGGCTCGTTGTGATCTGCAGCCTTCGACCTCGCCGGTCGGGCGTTACTTCTCTTTGCTTGTGCATCGATCCGTAACCAAGAGAAAGCACACCCTGGTGGCGCATCGGCTGCGCCGATGCCCTGCGCTGCTCACGTGCTCGGGGCAGACGCTTCGACGCGACTTCCTGTCG
>JALRLM010000235.1 GCA_023254435.1 Hydrocarboniphaga sp. | reverse complement strand
GCACGCGCTCGGCCTCGGGCGTTTCCTGCGACAGCCGGGGACCGATCTCGGCGGCCAGCGCGGCGGCCGGCGCACGGCCCTCGACGACCTCGATGAGCGCCTGCTCGTAGTGGCGCTTGTCGGCCGCCGATAGCGCGGCATCGTCCTCGATGGTGTCGGCGATGCGACACAGCAGGTAGGCATTGCCGACGGCGCAGCGCACCTCGCGCGGCAGCAGCGGAATGGTCAGCGCGAAGCTGCGCGACACCAGTTTGAGAATGTGCTCCTGGAACGCTGCCGCATCGCTGGGCGCCGGCACGGGCGCGCGATGGCGCCGGGCCGGCCACCAGCGCCACAGGCACCAGAGCAGAACCAGCACGGCGATCGCCAAGCCAAGGACAAGGACCGAAACGGTGCCCAACGACGGATTCCCGCTAACCGAATGAATGGACAGGCGGCAGCTTGGGGCGCCGATCGCGCATCCCTGGCCAAGCCCCCCAACGAGCGCCACCCGCGACATTCCCCAGGGTGGTCGGCCAAGAGTAGCAACTCACGCGCACTCAGGGTGTGACGCGACCCGGGCCGCCGCTGCCGCCGCGGACGACCGCGCCTGCGCTCGCTGTGCGTAGCGACCGGCCTTGCGCAGTGCGAAAAATGGTACCGAAAGGAGCCTAAAAGTCCTCGTCGCGGTCGTCGCCTTCGTCGACCGTGAAGTTGACCGGATCGGCGATGCTGAACTCGATGTCGTCGTCGGGCTGGTCGGGACGTTCCTGGTCGCCATCGCAGGTCAGCGCCAGCGTGTACTGGCCGGGCTGCAGCACCTCGATGGAATAGACCCAGCCATCGGAGCTGGAGCTCGATTGCGTGACCGCGCTGCTGGCGATGGGATCGGGTTCGGCGCCGTCGTAGTCGTCGGGCTCCACGTCGTGGCCTTCGAACAGGTACACGGCCACGCCGACGCCGTTGCTGCGGCCCTGGCGGCAGCTGTTGGAGGTGACGATGGAATTGCGCACGCTGCCGCTGACGCTGGCCGCGCGCGTATCGCGTGCCGCTCGCACCACGGGACGCAACACGTACTCGTCGCCGTTCTCGGACAGCGACAGGCGCAGGTCGAAGCGGGCGCGCACCAGATAGGTGTTGCCGTTGGTGCTGATCGACAGGTCGAGCGGGATGAAGGCGTCGGCCGCGCTGTCGTCGATGGCGAGCGGAACCTGGCCACCCGAGGCCGCGACCACGTAGTTGCGCGAACTGGAGCCGCTCGAATTGTCGCGGAAGTCGAAGCGGATGCTGGTGTAGTCGCCTTCGTCGAGCGCCTCGCCCGTGATCAGGCTGAAGTCGCTGCTGATGTAGCGCATGAGGTCGATGCGCACGTCCTCGTCGAGCTGGATGCGCTGCTCGCTGCCGTCGTCACGCTGCAGCGTCACGCCCTGCAGCGTGACGAACACGCCCTGCAGGTTGGTGGCCGGGCGATCGGCCGAGACGTCGAGATCCAGGCGGCCGTCGTCGCAGGCGGACAGGCCGGCGGCGAGGGCCAGCATCCAGCAGAGTCGGATCAGCGTGCGCATGGTCTTCCTTGGCCCCCGGTTCGGCGTGTCGCGGGCGGGGCTGGCGATGCGCCCCGCCGTGCGTGTTGCGGATGTGCTGCGCGATTGTGCCCTCAGCCGCGGTCGCGCGCCGAGAAGGCGTGCGCATGCAGACCCTCGGCATCGGCGATGAGGCCGGCGATGGCGGCCAGCGGCCTGGCGCCGTCGGCCGTGCAGTCGATCAGGCTGCTGCGCTTCTGGAATTCGTAGACGCCCAGCGGATTGGAGAAGCGCGCTGCGCGCGACGTCGGCAGCACGTGGTTGGGGCCTGCGCAGTAGTCGCCGAAGGCTTCGGGCGCATGACGGCCCAGGAACACCGCGCCGGCGTGGCGAATGTGATCGAGCAGCTCGCGCGGCTGTTCCACCGACAGCTCCAGATGCTCGGGCGCGATGCGATTGGACACCTCGGCGGCCTGCGCCAGGTCGCGCACCAGAATCAGCGCGCCGCGACCCTTGAGCGAGGCACGCACGATGTCGGCGCGCGGCAGCTCGGCGATGCGCTGGTCCATCGCCGCCGCGACGGCGTCCAGATAGGCCGCATCGGGGCTGATCAGGATCGACTGCGCGTCCTCGTCGTGCTCGGCCTGGCTGAACAGATCCATGGCGATCCATCGCGGATCGGTGAGGCCGTCGCCAATGACTACGATCTCCGAAGGGCCGGCGATGGAATCGATGCCCACGCGGCCGAACACGGCGCGCTTGGCCGCGGCGACGTAGGCGTTGCCGGGGCCGACGATCTTGTCGACGGCCGGCACGGTGTCGGTTCCATATGCCAGCGCGGCCACGGCCTGCGCGCCGCCGATGGAGAACACGCGATCGGCGCCGGCCAGATGCGCGGCGCCGAGCACGGCGTCGTTGAGCTCTCCGCCCGGACAGGGCACGGCCATGATGACCTCGGGCACGCCCGCGACCTTGGCCGGAATCACGTTCATGAGCACCGACGACGGATACGCCGCCTTGCCGCCCGGCACGTAGACGCCGACGCGGTCCATGGCCGTGACTTTCTGGCCCAGGCGATTGCCGTGCTCGTCGGTGAATTCCCAGCCTTCGAGTTTCTGCTGGCGCGCGTAGGCGCGGATGCGCGTGGCGGCGGCTTCGAGCGCGGCGCGCAGATCGTCGGGCAGGCGCTTCCAGGCGCTGGCGAGCGCCGAGGCCGGAATCTCCAGATCGGCGGCGACGGCCACGTTGCGGCGGTCGAAGCGATTGGTGAACTCGATCAGCGCCGAGTCACCGCGCCGGCGGATGTCGGCGACGATGCCGTCGACGGCCTGCGTCACCGCCGTGCTCTGCTCGGGTGCGCGGTCGAGCAGCTCGGCGAGCTGGGCGTCGAATTCGGCCTGACCGGCGTCGAGACGCAGCATCTCAGGCATTGAGGGCGGCTCCGGCGCTGGCGAAGCCGTCGAGCAGCTGGCGCAGCGCGGCGTGCTTCATCTTCATCGAGGCCTTGTTGACCACCAGGCGCGAGGACACGTCACAGATCTTCTCGATCTCGACCAGACCATTCGCGCGCAGGGTGTTGCCGGTGGCCACCAGATCGACGATCTGGTCGGCCAGGCCCACCAGCGGGGCGAGTTCCATGGAGCCGTAGAGCTTGATGATCTCCACCTGCTGGCCCTTGGCGGCGTAATGGCGGCGCGCGATCTCGGGGTACTTGGTGGCGATGCGCAGGCGGCGGTTGGTCGGCGGCGTATGGCCTTTGACCACGGCCACCGACAGCCGGCACTTGGCGATGTCGATGTCCAGCGGCTCGTAGAGCCCGGTGCCGCCATGCTCCATGAGAATGTCCTTGCCGACGATGCCGATGTCGGCCGCGCCGTATTCGACGTAGGTGGGCACGTCGGTGGGTCGGATGATCAGCAGCGAGACGTCGGGATTCTGCGAGGGCACGCGCAGCAGGCGGTCGATGTCGCCGGCCGGCGACAGGCCGACGCGCTCCAGCAGGGGCAGGCTGTCTTCGAGGATGCGGCCCTTGGACAGGGCGAGGGTCAAACCGGTCATGAGTGCGCTGCGAGTCGGCCGTGCGGCCAAAAGGGGCGCGATTTTAACCCTGCGGGGACGATGCTGCTCGTGACGGTCGGGCGACCCGGGTCCGGGGGGCGATCAACACGCCATTCATGATCGGCCGCCACACTGGCGGCATCGTCCCTGGTCCGATCGTTGCTGACGCCCTCCCATGCCCTACGCTCAAGCCATCGGCGTCCGCAGCTACCGCTTCGACAGCCTGTGCGAGCTCATGGCCAAGGCCACGCCGGCGCGCTCGGGCGACTACCTGGCCGGCGTCGCGGCCGCCACCGCCGAAGAGCGCATGGCCGCGCGTCTGGCGCTGGCCGAGGTGCCGCTCGCGCAGTTTCTGCGCGAGCCGCTGATTCCCTACGAATCCGACGACGTCACGCGGCTGATCGTCGACACGCACGATGCGGCGGCCTTCGCCGCCGTCGCGGGCCTCAGCGTGGGTGGTTTCCGCGACTGGCTGCTGTCCGACGCCGTCGATGGCGAGGCGCTGGCGGCCCTGGCGCCGGGCCTGACGCCCGAGATGGTCGCCGCGGTCAGCAAGCTGATGCGCAACCAGGATCTGGTGCTGGGCGCGCGCAAGTGTCGCGTGCTCACGCGCTTTCGCAACACGCTGGGCCTGCCGGGGCATCTGGCCGTGCGCCTGCAGCCCAATCATCCCACCGACGATCCCAAGGGTATCGCGGCCTCGATACTCGATGGTCTGCTGTACGGCTGCGGCGACGCCGTCATCGGCATCAATCCGGTGTCGGACGAGCCGGCGAAGCTCGCCGCGCTGTGGCGGTTGCTGGATGAGCTCATCGCGCGCTTCGACATTCCGACGCAAAGCTGCGTGCTGGCGCATGTGACGCGGCAGATCGAGGCGATCGAGGCCGGCGTGCCGATCGATCTGATCTTCCAGTCCATCGCCGGCACGCAGGCCGCCAACAAGAGCTTCGGCATCACGCTGGCCCTGCTCGACGAGGCCTACGAGGCGGGCCTCTCGCTCAAGCGCGGCACGCGGGGCGACAACCTCATGTATTTCGAGACCGGGCAGGGCAGTGCGCTGTCGGCCGGCGCGCATCACGGCGTCGATCAGCAGACCTGCGAGGTGCGCGCCTACGCCGTCGCGCGTCGCTACCAGCCGCTGCTGGTCAATACCGTGGTCGGTTTCATCGGTCCCGAATATCTCTACGACGGCAAGCAGATCATCCGCGCCGGGCTCGAGGATCATTTCTGCGGCAAGCTGCTGGGCCTGCCGATGGGCGTGGACGTCTGCTACACCAATCACGCCGAGGCCGATTCCGACGACATGGACAACCTGCTCGTGCTGCTCGGCGCGGCCGGCGTCAACTACGTGATGGGCGTGCCGGGCGCCGACGACATCATGCTCAACTACCAGAGCACGAGCTTTCACGATGCCTTGTTCCTGCGCCGGACGCTGGGCTTGAAGCACGCACCCGAGTTCGAGCAATGGCTGCTCAGGATGCGCCTGATCGACGAGCAAGGTCGTCTGCAGGACGCCGGCGCCAGCGCGGCCTTGCCGGCGCTCACGGCCTTCGCCGAGTCGGCCGCGTGAGCACGCTGCCGCAGTACGACGACGCCGGCGATGTCTGGCGCGCGCTGCGCCGTCACACCGCCGCGCGCATCGCCCTGGGGCGCAGCGGCAGCAGCCTGCCGACGCGCGAGGTGTTGGCTTTCGCGCTGGCTCACGCGCAGGCGCGCGATGCCGTGCATCTGCCGCTCGACGTCGCGACGCTGCGCGCGCAACTCGAAGGCGACGGCTGGAGCGTGA